>JAGANP010000128.1 GCA_017624175.1 Lachnospiraceae bacterium
TAGTCCAGGAATTCTTCGCTAAAGAGCCCCTGCCTGCGCAGATAGTCAATATCCTCGGGATCAAAATGGAGATTCTCAATATACTCCACGATCTGTTCCAGGCCGCAGAAAATAGCGAAGCCGCCGTCATCCGGGTTCTTTCTGTAGAACACGTCAAAGGCCACCCGGGTATCCTTATCCTGATCCTGAAAATAGCCGTTGCTCATGGTCATTTCGTAGAAATCCATTACCATGGATAAATTTCTTTCATGAAACTGTTTCATCTGCTCTCCTCCTCTGCATTTTATCGCATCTGAATCTGACAGGAACGCATGGTGGCCAGTGCCGCCTGATGAGCCTCGGGGGTCACGCCTGCACAGCAGGCCGGATCCACATAAACGGGCACCTCCGGCAGATGGGCCTTAATAACCAGCGCATTGCTCACCACGCAGATATCCGTGCAGACGCCGATCAGTTCTATGGACTCGATGGGCTCCTGCTCGTTGGCCCTGACCAGATCCCGGGCCAGCTCCGGACAGCCAAAGGTCACCTTATCGTACACCGTCAGGTTCCGGGCCCTCCGAAGCTCCTCCAGGGAATCCATCAGCTGCCAGCCCTCGCTGCCCTGAATACAATGGGGCACGGGAAGATATTTTCCCTCCTGGGTCTCCATGTAATTGTCCTGATGGGTGTCCCTGGTGAAAATCACCCTGCCGTCAAAGGCCTGCACCTTGGCCGTCACTGCCGGCAGGATCTGCTGCGCCTCTTTTGTGCCCAGCACGCCTGTTACAAAATCCTTCTGCATGTCTACTACGATCAGATACTTCATATTTATGTCTCCCTTCTTATTTAAGTTCCGCATATATCCAACCAGTGCATTTATTTTTCCGCTCCCGCTCTCTGCCGGTAGTACCAGGCGGGCTTCCCTGCTTTCTGGGGCTTGCATTTCTCCTGTGTCTGCTCCACCCATTTCTGCATATCCCTGCGGAAATTGGGGCCGTGGAGCTTCTCCTCCAGGATGGCTTCATAGAGCCGCTGCAGCTCGGGAAACGTAAACTTTTCCGGCAGCAGCTTAAATACAATGTCTGTGTAAAACACCTTATTTTTCATCCGTTCCAGTGCCAGCCGGATCATCCGGGCATGGTCAAAGGCCAGATCCTCTTCCTGCAGCTGACAGCTCTCATTCCACAGCCGGAGATGCCCTCCCTGTCTGCTGATGGAATACCAGGCTGCATTCGCCGCCGCTTTACTCTCAGGGAACTGAGGTTCTTCCCCGGATAAACCGGCATTGCCTCCCCCCGCCACCGGCGTCAGCATTTCTTTGGGCACCAGAGCCATGTAAGATACGGAAATGATCCGGGTACGGGGATCCCGTCCCACATCTCCCCAGGTGTAAAGCTGCTCCAGATAAATATTCCGAAGCCCCGTCTCCTCCTCCAGCTCCCGGACTGCCGCCTGATCCACGGATTCCTCCATTCCCACAAAACCGCCGGGAATGGCCCATTTGTGCAGAAAAGGATGATCCTGCCTCCGAACCAGCAGGATCTGGAGATGATAGTCCTCCGTACTCTTATCCACTGTGAAGATCAGCGTATCCACTGTGACCGAGGGATGTTCATATTTCCCGGGGTTATACCGGCTCAGAAACTCCCGCTCCGTAAGCCCCTGCGCATTTCTCTCCTCCATGATTTCCTCCTGAATTATTCTCATTTTGAGATTTATTCCTGTTGACTCTATTATACTCATTTTGAGAATAATTGCAATACCCTTTTTTATTTTTTTGTTTCTTCCATATTCTCTGTTCCTTTCCATAAAACAAAGCGTATAGACTGGTAATCTATACGCTCTGACATGGTGTTGCTTATGCAGTTGTGATTGTTTGGCAGACTATCGGTTTTTAGATTTCAAAAGCCAAAAATGATTATTACCATCATCAGAATATATAACGTTGCATTTTAAACTCATTTTTCTGTCCTGATTCTTCATACATAGTATTCCCAAAAGAGTATTTGCAAATGCCGTACTGTTCACTTTGTCTGCTTCAAGTCTGAAAAGGAAGAAATATTCTGTGTCATTCAATAATTCCGGTATTTCATCGTAAAATTCTTTAACATTCTTCCATCCATGTCTCTCAAAAATTGATTCATAGCAGGGACTGTTTAAACATTCCTGAAAGTCTCGCTCCCCTTTTTTCTTATTCTATTCTGAATAATACAGGAACTCGTACTTTGAAAGATCTTCTGCTTCCAGCATTTTACCAAAGAAAACATCAAGGTTTTCAATTATCCCCTTATAGTCATCTTTGTCAATACCGAACTCCTCTGCCGGATCATATGCTGCCATTGACTCTTTCACTGATTTGCGCATTGTCTCTAACTTATTTTTCATGTTTGTTATTTCGGTCTGATATGTCTTTTGAATGTTTTTTATTTCTTGTAATCGTTTTTCTTCTTCAGCTATTTTAGTTTCAAAGGCATAATAGATTTCTGCATCATCCTTATTATGCAGTTCTCTTATTTCTTCGATTGTAAATCCTGCTTTTTGCAAATTTTTGATTTTTACAAAAGCAAGAGCCTGTTCCTCTTTATAAAATCGATATCCTGACCACGCATCTACACTAACCGGTTTCAGTAAATTTTTGCGATCATAATATCGAAGCGTCTGAGGATTGCAGCCACAAAGCTGTGAAAACTCTTTAATTGTCATATCAGCCTCTCCTTTCCAAAACCGTTATATCATTGCAGCGCACTATAAGGTCAACATCAATTTTCTAAAAAAAGAGTTTATAGGATGATCCTGTAAACATCCGCCTGCTCTCCCTCAAACGCAAAGCTCCTCTCATATACACCGCCGTTTTTGATGATTGTTTTTACAGAAGGCGTATTATCCCTTTCCACGGACAGATGTATTTCGCTCAGGCCCGCATCAGACGCTTTCTTTAAGAGCAGGCGGAGCATCTCCGTGGCATACCCTTTTCTTCTTTCAGACGGTCGGACACTGTACCCGCAGTTTCCGAAATCTTCCAGAAAGCCCTTCAGTGTATGCCGTAAATCAATAATCCCTATGATTCTTCCCGTTTCGTCCAACGCAAAGAAAGTATCCGTTACTACCCACTCAGGATTAACGGTCTCTTCCCTTGTATTGTCCGTGACGGATTTCAGCCACTTATCATAATTTTCGGTTTTATCCAGCAATTCGCTGCCATTGATAATCCTCTCGTTATGAGCAAAAAATTCCTGCCTGAAATCTATCGCTTGTTCCTCCAGTTCTTTCGTCGGTCTGACTAATCTGATTTTCATCTTAATCCCCTCCCCTGCATATCGCAAGCCCCGCTTGCGATACTGCCCAAACAGAAACTCATAAAAAACATGCATAAACCGATGCAAAAATAACGGTCAGTAATCCTGAAACTGCGATTGCAAGGCTGCTCATGGCTCCCTCGATCTCTCCCATCTCCATTGCCTTTGCCGTTCCTATGGCGTGAGACGAAGCCCCCAATGCCAGCCCCTTGGAAATCGGTTCTGTGATTTTAAAAATTCTGCAGATGGTTTCTCCAAACATGTTGCCTAAAACACCGGTGATGATAATTACCGCCACAGTGATTGTCACATAGCCACCCAGCTCCTCTGATACTCCCATTCCTATGGCCGTTGTGATGGATTTGGGGAGCAGCGTAACATATTCTTCATGCGATAAACCGCATATTACTGCAAGAACAAAAACCGTTGTAAGACTGGTAATCGTGCCTGCCAAAAGGCCTGCCATTACCGCCTTATGGTTCTCTTTCAGCAAGCTCCATTGCTCATACAAAGGGATTGCCAGACAAACCGTAGCCGGTGTCAGCAGCCAGCTTAAATATTTTGCTCCCTCATTATAGGTGTCATAATCAATCTTTCCCAGTACAATCACCAGTATTGATACCACAATAGAAACCAGCAGCGGATTAAAAATTCCCAGCTTAAACCTCTTTTTCAGAAGCACTCCCGCTCCATATGCAAGCAGACTCAATGCCACACCTGCAAACATGGAGTCTTCAAAAAAACTATTCATGATCTTCTTCCTTTCTCTTTTGCATGATTCTCTGAGAAAGTCTCCCTGTTACAGCCATAACCGCTATCAGGGTAACCACCGTAATCAGACATACCGGCAGAAGCATGGGCTGCAGAACCTCCCAGCTTGTAACGAGTCCCACTCCCGCCGGAATAAACATTACCGGCATGATTTCAATCAGGAATTTTCCTACTTCCTTCACATGCTCAAGCTTAATCAGGCCTGTCATCAGACAGATAAACAGAAGGATCATTCCATAGATGCTTGCCGGAACAGGCAGAGGAATAATATATTTCAGCATCTCTCCAATCAAGGAAATCAGCAGAATGATCAGAAACTGCTTTAAATATTTCACTGTTAGCGTACCTCCCTATGTCATCCTTTCCCCCGCATAGCACAGACTGTGTCACGTTTTCCACGTCCCCATTGCATCCCCGCCTGCCTGTATGTTACACTATGGCTGAAACAAAATACAATGCTCAGAAAGGAATCCCCCATGATCTATTTTATTGCAGACACCCACTTTGGAGATGAACGGATACGGCGGTATGAAAACCGCCCCTTTACCGATGCATCCGCCATGGATCAGGAACTGATCCGACGCTGGAACCGGACCGTTTCCGCAGCGGATACCGTCTATGTACTGGGCGACTGGGGCAGTCTCTCCCCCGCTCTCCTCAACGGCACCAAATATCTGCTCAAGGGCAACCACGATACCCTGACGAATCAGGCCTACCGGGATATGGGCTTTGCGGAAGTATATGATCTGCCGGTGATCCTGGAAAGCTTCTGGATCCTGTCCCACGAGCCCCTGTATGTCTGTGAAAACATGCCCTACGCCAATCAGTTCGGTCACGTCCATGCCTCTCCCCTGTACCGGACCTTCAGCCGCCAGCACTACTGTGTCTCGGCGGAGCGCATCGACTATACCCCCATTTCCTTTGCGGCGATACAGAAGCGGGTATGCGGGTAAACCCTCTTCTTATTCCGGCTTTTCCAGGAATCTGCGGATCTCTTCCAAATGCTGCTCCGCATCCTGTCTGCCCAGTGCATACAGGGCTTTCAGCTTCTCGGGATGGCGTTCCAGCTTGGACACTTTGATGCATTTACTGGGCCGCAGTACCAGAGCCAGGCCTGCTTTTTCCTGCTCCTTCAGCTGGTCCAGGGTCTGGTTGTACCGGATATGCCGGGTCTTCATGGCCAGCACCACTGCCGGATACTGACGAATCATCTGCTTTAACAGCCCCAGCCCCTTGGGCGGCTTCTTGCGGTATCCCTCCGGCCGGGTCAGCACCACCAGATTCCTGTCATAGCCGATGCTGCGAAACCAGTTGACCGGGATGGAATCCGATATGCCCCCATCCAAAAGCCGCTTTTCCCCGATAGTTACCACCCTTGACACAAAGGGCATGGAGGCGGAGGCCTGCATCCAACGCTGATCCTCCCTCTCCCCGCTGCACTTGTGATATACGGCCCGCCCCGTCTCCACATCGGTACAGGTCACATAGAATTCCACCGGATTGCTGCGGTAGGTCTCCCAGTCAAAGGGATCCAGCTTATCCGGCAGCTCCCGGTAACAAAACTCTTCTTCATAGATATCACCGCTTCTGATCAGGGAACGCACATCCCCATAGCGGCTGTCCCGGCAATATGCCGTATTGTACCGAATGACCCGGCCGATCTGCCGGGATTTATAATTACAGCCGAACACGGCCCCCGCAGACACGCCGATCACGCCGTCCACTTCGATTCCCTGTTCCATCAACACATCCAGCACCCCTGCGGTATATAATCCCCGCATGGCGCCTCCCTCCAGCACCAAACCTGTTTTCATATGTCCTGCACCTCTCATTCTCATTTATCCTGAAATACCGGGCATCCCCGGCCTGTATCCGCTGTTATGCCTTCCTTTCCCCTCATACCCTCTCCGGCGGCACAGACAATCCGTGAAAAGAATGCCTATGCCGCCGCTCTCCTGGCCGCCTGTTCCAGCTTATCCCTGAGCTTATACAGGAAAATGTAGCGAAACAGCTGCACCGCCAGAAATCCCATGGTTCCGGCCACCAGTACGTCACTGAAAAAGTGAGCGCCTCCGGCCACCCGGAAAAAAGCCACAAAGCCGGTATAGGCAATGGGCACCGCATAGGACAGAAGTCTCCATTTCCGGGTCTGCAGACTGGGAAACAGATCCGGCAGCAGAATCAGCAGATAGGACATGGAACCGCAAAAGGTATGCCCGGAGGGAAAGGACTTGAAGAAATCCCTGTCCATCCCCATACCGCTCAGCTGCTCCCTGGCGCCGCTGATCCGATACCAGGGCGTATAGTAGGAATAATCGCCGATCAGGTGCATGGCCCGGAAACGCATCCTGCCCACAGGGTTCTTAATCAGTTCGATGAACAGGAAACAACAGCAGGAACAGATGATTGCCAGAGCAAACGGCAGCATCTGCGCCATATGGGCCCGGATCCACTTACCGGCCAGCGTCAGAAGCAGCGTTGCCGCCGTCAGTCCAAAAAACACCGTCAGCGCCTTAACCCAGGGCTGCTCCTGCAGCTGCTCCCGGCCCAGGATCTGCAGCAGATACTTCATCATATCTTTCAGAAGGGACGCCCCTGTAAAGACAGCAAGCCCATAAAAAATCAGCCACAGATAACCGGACGCACCTTTTTTCTGCTGAAAATAAACCGCCAGCACACAGGCGGCAAAGGTTGCCGCTCCCCAGATGGGCACCATGGCAGTGACCTCCACCAGACTACTCATAAAGCTGGTGGAAAAATACTGCCCCTCCCGCAGCTTCGGCGCTGCCAGGATCCGGCTCACCTGCAGATCAAATACCGTAGCCAGCGCCAGCAATATTCCAAAGATCAGAACAAAGCTCCCTACGGCTAAAAACGACTTATTTTTATTTGACATGGGACAGTTCCTCCTAATTGCTCATACCATAGTTTCAAACTGCTACCAGCATAGCACAACTCCATCCGTTTTTCAATTATGACCGGTTGCCAGCTGTCGAAAAATCTGCTATACTGCATAACAGATTTTCACTACAGTTTGGTGCAGTGCAAAAAAGCAGGAGTCCGGAACCCCGAACTCCCTTTTATGTACGGAAAGGAAAAAATGGAACCTGAAATTACCGAAATTATTGCCCGCAGACAGTTCATGCCCCTGTATATCTGGCTGGATATTGCCTTTCTGCTCCTGTTTGCCGGGCTGCTGCTTTCCTGTAAAAAATATATGACCGTCCTGGTGGGGTTATGCTTCGGCATCATCTACATGCTGGTGGATTACGGAATTTTCCATCTGGTCTGCCACGCCCGCAGCATCTCCCCGGGGCACGGCCTGTTCTGGGTGCTGCTGTGGATGTCCATGAGCTACGGCTTTACCAATTTCGCCTGGATCTGGCTGTGGATCTCCCGGGACAGGCATATCTTTGAGTGGTCGCTGCTGATTCTGCTGTGGTGGTTCTGCTGTCCCCTGCTGGTACAGACCTTCGGGGCAGATCAGACCCCCATTGTGATCGAGCGCACCACCGGCGCTTACCACGGCTATATGGCGCTGCTGCTGTTTATCGGCTATGGGATCCTGATCGTCTATAACCTCAGGCAGCCGGATCATGACAAGCATATCCGCATTCCCTGGCTGCTGGCCATGGGAATCCTGGTGCAGTTCGGCTGGGAGGCCGGTCTTCTGATCGGCGGCATCCGCAGCGCCGGTTTTGCCACCACGGAGCAGAAGCTGTCCACCCTGCTCGTTAATTCCCTGCTGGAAACCAACCTGGGAATGCCCTATATCTATCTGCTCTTTATCGCCTATTCCCGGCGCTTTACCGAACAGCTAAAGAGACGTCCCCAGGTCATCGGCTTCACCGACCGGATCCGGGAAAACAATCAGGAGTAACCGGCCGGAAAGCCCGGTCAGTTCTCCAGTTCGATCAGTTCATACTCTCTTACGCCAAATCCCAGGGCTGCCGCCGCTTCTATGGTATGCACGCCGTTACGGCTCTCAATCCGCTCCAGCAGATGCGCCTGTCCGGGATCCTCCGCCACCGCATCAATCAGGGGTTTCCAGAACTGGGGCCGGAGGAAATTCTGATTGCCCGTCTCCCCGGAATGCACCTTGATGGCGATCTTTCCCGTAAACTTTTTCCCCAGCTGCCGGTAGAGCTCCAGCACCTTTTCCGGATGCTTTCATTGTATCACGCTTTCTTTCTATCCTCTTTTATTGGATCTTCTCCAGATCTTTCTCTCCCGGGCCTCCCGGATCAGCATCTCCCGAAAATCCGGATGGGCGATGGAAATCAGCGCCTCCGCTCTCTCCCAGGTGGAACGCCCCTCCAGATTGATGACGCCGTACTCGGTTGCCAGGAAATACACCTGACTGCGGGGAGAGGTAATGATATCTCCGTCAAACTGGGGACGGATCCGGGAATGCTTCACGCCGTTGCGGTCCGTATGGACGGAGCTCATGCAGATAAAGGCCTTGCCGCCCCGGGAAGCGGAAGCGCCGATCAGAAAGTCCAGCTGTCCGCCGGTACCGCTGATCTGCCGGGCTCCGGCGCTCTCCGCCGCCACCTGTCCGTAGAGGTCCACCGCCACACAGCTGTTGATGGACACCATATTGTCTATCTGGGCAATCACACTGGGACGGTTTACATACTCCAGGGGATAAGCGGCAATTCCGGGATTGTCATCCAGCCATTCATATAGCTCTGTAGAACCGATGGCGCAGCCGAAAACTCCCTTGCCCCGGTCAATATTTTTCTTCCGATTGGTCAGCTTTCCTGCACGGTACATGCTTAAGAAAGCATCTGAACACAGCTCCGTATGCATTCCCAGGTCCTTCAGATCAGACTGCGCAATCAGCTCCCCCAGCGCATTGGGCATACTGCCGATCCCCAGCTGCAGGGTAGCCCCATCCACAATATAAGGGATGATATGCTCTGCAATCTGCCGATCCACCTCTCTGGGCGCAAAGGGCTTGCTGCTCTGAAAAGGCGCATGGACTCCCTCCACAATATAGTCCACCTCCGAAATATGGATACACTCGTCATAGCCGCCGTGGATTCTGGGCATATGTTCATTGACCTCTACGATTACAAGATCCGCCATCCGGACAATGGGCGCCGCCACACCGGTATTTACCGAAAAGTTAAAATAACCGTGCTTATCCATGGGGGATACGCTGACCATGACCACATTCACATTCAGGAAAAACTCATAGTAAGCGGCGTTGTTGTGAAACACCATGGGAATATAGTAGCAGAGTCCCCGGTCACAGAGTCTGCGCTCATAGGAGGAGCAATGCCAGCTGTGATAGATGAAATGCTCCTGACTCTCATCGCACTCCGCCACATGGATGGGCCCATCGATCAGATTACCCCGGATCTTCACGTCCCACAGCTCCTCCCGCCGGGCCGCCAGAGCCTGATCCAGCAGCACCGGCTTGCCCAGGCAGCTGGTATAATCCACCCAGTCCCCGCTCTTTACCGCTTTCACCGCCTCCTGGGGTGTGCGCAGCTTCCGCTGATATTCCGCCGTATAGTCCTGCAGCATAGTATCTCCTCCCGGTCCTAATCATAGTCCACCTGCATCATACAAAGCCCCTGAGCCGGTGCCGTGGGGCCTGCTTTCCGGCGCTCTTCGGTCTCCAGTACCTCCTGCACCTGCTTAAGACTCATGCGTCCGTATCCCACCTCCAGCAATGTGCCCACCAGGATCCGCACCATATTCTGGAGAAAACCCGTGCCGTGAAAGGTGAAACGGATATAGTCCCCCTGCCGCTGAATGTGTATCCGGTCCACTCTCCGCACCGTGGATTTCTTCATCCGGGGATTCACACAGAAGTTGCGGAAATCATGCTCCCCTTTCAGCACCTCCGCTGCCGCCTCCATGGCCCCAATGTCCGGACGCTGCTCCAGCACATAGACATATTTGCGGTCAAAAACCGGTTTCACCGGCCCATCAAAACAGGTATAGCAATAGGTCTTCCCGGTGGCGTTGTACCGGGCATGGAAACGGGGCCCCGCTTCCTTTACCTCCTTAACGGCAATATCCTCCGGCAGATAGCGGTTCAGATAATCCCGGATCTCCTCCATATTCAGCGCCGTATCCATCAGGGCATTGGCCACCATATTCCGGGCATGGACTCCCGCATCGGTGCGCCCGGCGCCGATGACCTCCACCGGCTCCCCGCACATCCGCTCCAGCACCGCCTCCAGCTTGCCCTGGATCGTGTCATGTCCGGGCTGCCGCTGCCAGCCGTAATATCTGCTGCCGTCATACATAAGGATCAGTCTGTAATTCTGTTTCATGTTCCGCTCCTTGTCCGTTTTTCTATGTCAGGATGTTGTTTTCGCTGTCCGCTCTGGCTCTGATAAATTCTTTCTTAAGCGTCAGCAGCTCTTCCAGCTGCTTCAGCAGATAGAAAAGCGCCGCTCTGGCCTCAAACTCCTCCCGGCTCTCCGGCAGAGGCTGCTTCTGCATATCCGCCAGCAGCTCCTTCAGCTGCCCCAGCAGTCCCTCCACATTGTTATACCGGTGATATTCCCGGCGGATCTGCTCCAGCAGCGCCGCCACCTGTCCGGCCTGCCGGGGCAGATAGGTGATTCCCTGAATATTATCATGGATCGCCTGCAAAACCACGGCCTGCTGCTGACGCATCCGCACATATTCCAATTCATAGGTATCCCGGGAAAAAGGAGCGTTGCCGTAATTGGCCACAGCACATTCCTCCGCCCGTCTCAGCGCCTCTTTCAGCGCCCCA
>JAGANP010000129.1 GCA_017624175.1 Lachnospiraceae bacterium
CATTGCTGTTTATTTGTCAAAGAGCTGCGGAGTGTTCTATTCTAAGAACTTCTCCTCATTTGTTGTCAGCAGTTCGGTTCTCTGCGGCAACTTCTATAAGATACCACATTGTTTCCAACTTGTCAACAACTTTTTTAAATATTTTTTCTACTGCTTTGTAGCACTGGTAGAAAACGGAGAAAGAGGGATTTGAACCCTCGCGCCGCATTAGCGACCTACACCCTTAGCCGGGGCGCCTCTTCAGCCTCTTGAGTATTTCTCCAAATCTGAATCACACCTCTACCAATATGCTATTATGCGTCTCTCAACGTGACGCAAAAGTTATTATACATAAGCTGTCCCGTTTTGTCAATCGCTTTTTTAAATTTTTTCTGCATATTGCATAACGGCGGTTTCATATAGATTATTCCCCTGGCAATCTATGACCACGATTACCGGGAAATCCTTTACTTCCAGCTTGCGGATAGCTTCCGTCCCCAGATCATCATAGGCAATAACCTCCGAAGAGATAATAGATCGTGAGAGCAATGCGCCTGCACCACCCACGGCAGCAAAATATACCGACCGGTTTCTGACTATGGCCTCTATAACATCAGCGTTACGCTTCCCCTTACCGATCATCCCCCGCAATCCCAGATCCAGCAGGGCAGGAGCATATTTATCCATGCGGCTTGCTGTGGTAGGACCGGCGGAGCCAATGGGTCTTCCCTCCCTTGCCGGAGACGGTCCCATATAATAAATTACATTATTCTGCACTGCAATAGGAAGTTCTTCACCTTTCCGAAGTGCCTCATACATCCTCTTATGGGCCGCATCCCTGGCCGTATAAATCGTACCGGTCAGATAAACATAATCTCCGGCTTTCAGCTTTTCCGCTTCCTCCCTGTCAAAGGGTACATTCAAATGCTTATCCATATCGTTCCTCATTTCTTGTAAGCCCAAGCATATCACGCTCAGCTCATATTACCCGCGCTGCATGACGATTCACATGACAACATATATTGACAGCCACCGGCAAACCGGCAATATGAGTGGGGTAGGTATCAATATTCACTGCCAGAGCGGTAGTAGAACCGCCCAACCCTCCCGGTCCGATTCCTGATTTGTTGATCGTCTCCAGCAGTTCCTCCTCCATCTCTTTTACATAGGGAATGTCAGAATGTACTCCAACTTCTCTTGTCAGCGCATGCTTTGCCATAAGGGCACACTTTTCAAAAGTACCGCCGATCCCCACTCCTACTACCATGGGCGGGCAGGTGTTGGGGCCTGCATCTTTCACGGCTGTCAAAATCGCATTCTTTACCCCCTCAATACCATCGGCAGGCTTCAGCATGAATACTCTGCTCATATTTTCACTGCCAAATCCTTTAGGAGCCACTGTAATCTTTACCTGATCTCCCGGTTTTATTTCATAATGAACGATGGCCGGAGTATTGTCCTTTGTATTCTCCCGGATCAAAGGATCCCTGACCACAGATTTACGCAGATATCCATCCACATATCCTCTGCGCACCCCCTCATGAATGGCTTCCTCCAGACTGCCGCCTGCAAAATGAACCTCCTGGCCTATTTCCATAAAAATCACAGCCATACCTGTATCCTGGCAGATCGGAATCATATCCTCTCCCGCTATCTGCAGATTTTCCTGCAGCTGCCGAAGAATCTGTTTGCCCAACGGAGACTTCTCCGTCTGCACTGCTCCATCCAGAGCCTGTTCCATATCCTTTGTCAGAAAATGATTGGCTTCAATGCACATTTCCTTAATCTGCTCTGTAATCGTACTTACCTCTATCGTTCTCATGCCGTAGCTGTTCCTTCCTGATTTCTGCGTTCCGCAAAAGCCTTTCCAGTACCGTTTCCTGCACCGTCCGAATACCTACTATTCCGCCAGCTGGTTGCGGATCTCATCCAGTACCTCATCCGAATACTGCTGAGGCTTCAATGAAATACTCTGACCGTCATCGGTATAGCGGGGAATCAGATGCAGATGAAAATGCAGCACGGTCTGTCCGGCCACTTCGCCATTGTTCTGCAAAATATTAAATCCCTGGCATCCCAACTTTTCCGTCATGGATACCGTCAGCTTTTTCGCCAGTATAAATGCCTTGCCTGCCGTTTCCTCCGGCAGCTGATACAGATTATCCGCATGATCTTTCGGCAGAATCAATGCATGTCCTCTGGTAGCCGGTGCTGCATCCAGAATCACCCGAAATTCCTCATCTTCATAAATACTTCTGGTAGGAATCTCCCCATTGGCAAGTTTACAGAAAATACAATCCTCTTTTTTCATCTCTATCATCCTTTCCATGCATATCTGAATTTCAGCATCCTGAAATTCTGTTCCATATCCCAAGCTTCGTTTCAGAGCCATCCTCTGTTTCACCTGCTGATCCTGAAACGCAACTATTGACTTTGCATTATGCGCCGAACACAAACAGGTTATCCAGCATCCGCATCACTCGAAAGTTGCCCTTCATCTTCATTGCCCCGGACATAAACGCTCTCTGAAATGACATACGGCCATTTATGATCTCGTCAATTAAACTCGATGCGGCAGTTACTTCCACATCCGGTTCCTCTAATGTACCGTAATAGCATTCCAGTTGAGGACCATCCACCTGAATAATCAGGAAATCCGCCTTTTCATCCAGCTTCAATGCATAGGCAGCCGCAAAACCAGGCTGCGGCTTAAAGGCTTTTTGAAACTGCTGAGGATATACATCCTGCTGTCCGCTGTCTTTGACGCTCAGCATATCCCTGAACATACTGGCCAGTTCCTGAATATCCTCTTTCTGGCGCTGTACATAACTGTCATCCGATACATACTGGGACAGCTGTTCTGATTCCTGAGGCGTCAGATCCACATTGTGCGTAATCGCCACTGTCTTTTTTACCGCCAGATTGCTGGCGGGAAAACTGGGAAGCTTCTGATTTATGGTCCGATACAGATTCTCTGCTTTCTTTTCAATTACGGTCAGATACTCCTGGTTCATTTCCAAAGTTACCGTATTGGCAATATAACCGCATATACCGCTGCAGGGCTGTCCCCCCAGCACCTCCCAGGCAGTGGAAAGCTGCAGCTTTCCCTCCCGTTCCCCGTAAGTGGTAGACATCACTATCGGACACATATACAGTTTGGAAATCTTTTCCTTGTCCCCGTATAGCCAGCAAGCATCCAGAAACTGATACATATAACTGCCAATACCGTACCACTCCACGGTACTGGCCAGAATGATGCCGTCAGCATCCTTTAATGTCTGGGGCAGCGTAGCAATGGTACTTTTGTTTTCGTGCAGATTGTACTGTGTCACCTTTACCCGCAGTTCCTCCAGTACCTCCCGCATCTTGTTAATCACATATAAGGTAGGATCGTCGATCAATCCCCGGCCGCCGTAATAAATATTGATATTCACTTTTTCCTCCGTAACCCGCATTCCACTCTATCTTCTGAGGATGCGTTTGCCTATACATAAAATCATACCCAGCACAAAGCCCACCAGCAGGCCGCCAATATGGGCCAGATTGTCCACATTGCCTCCGGTGAAGCCGCTGTACAGGGATAAACAGATCATCAGCACCACTCTCGCCGGGGTAACATTATTCATCTTCCTACGGGAAAACAGCACCAATGCCAGCAGCAGCCCATCCAGCCCGAAAATTGCGCCGCTGGCTCCCAGGGAAGCCGCCCAGTCATTATTTAATACCTTGTCTGCCAGAGAGAGCAGATTCCCGCCTATACCGGAAGCCAGATAGATCACCGTATACGGGATATGCCCGATCTCCTTTTCGATCATAGCTCCCATAAACAGCAGAATAATCATATTGCTGAACAGATGATTTACATCTGCATGCAGAAACATGGACCAGATGATCCTGGCATATTCCCCATGCGCAATGATTTCATATGCGCTCAGACATCCCCGGTCATACAGCCTGTTTCCCGGCAGCTGGCAAAGCAGGAAGATCACCACATTGGCCGCCACCAATGTGACACTTATAAATGGCAATTCTTTCAGTTTTCTGATATTGATATCCATAGATATTCCTCTGTTTATCCATATAGAAAACTGTACCACTCTTTGCCCCTGTTCGTCAACGAAAACATATTGGAAAGCCTACCGGAAAACAAATTCCACCTTGCCAAAGCAAAGTTCGTCATTCTTTTCCAGACGGCGCTTTTCATATGGCTGCATCCGCAGACCGTTTTTGAAAGTGCCATTGGTGGAGTTGAGATCCTCCAAGTAGATACTGCCGTTTTCCTCCAGAATCCGTGCATGGATTCTGCTGACGGAACGGTCCTCCAGCACATAATCCGCTTCCTCTTTCTTCTTGCCGATCACGAAGGGCAGTTTTTCGATCCGTATGGCCAGCTCCCCGTTTTCCCGGTAAAGGCCCCGGATCTGTTCCCTCTGCTCCTCCATATATACGGTTTTACCATACTCTTCCTCCTGTCCGGCATCGTAGGCAATCTCCTCACAGACTGCTCCCAAGGTCTGCATACTTACCTGCCGCTGCAGGATCTCCTGATAGCTGGGGGTCTCCTGCTTTTTCCGTCGTCTTTCCAAAAAGGACAGGAGACCTTTCTTTATGGATGCAGGCTCCGGCTCCGGCAGGGCTGCATTCTCCTGAGAGAGAGGGAGCTCCGGCTCCGGCAGATGATCCGCAGCCGTCAAAGCCTGCTGTTGTTTCTCCTCCAATTCCCTGAATTTCTCCAGAATTCGTCCTTGCAGGCACACATCCCCCGCCGTATCATACTGTTCATGCAGGCCATACACGAATTCCACCAGCGCCTCATCCTCATAATCAATATGCTCCACCCAGAAATCCAGCAGCTGCTTCAGCCCCGTCTCCCCCTGATAATAAGGGACATATAGAAAGCAGAAATCATTTTTTTCCAGATCCTGATAGATATGCGCCGGATTCCAGATCACATTGTGCTCTTCCAGAAGATATCTTCCCAGCTCCTGCTGCATCCGTTCCATCCCCCACAGAAAGTCCTCCATCCAATCCCGTTTGATTGTATGTGTTTCAAACATCTGGACCATACTCTGGGTTGACGAGATGTCATAATATAAGAAAGCATCCCCATTAATGTACCGCAGGCTGCAGGGCAGCAGATACCGAATGCCGCCTCTGTTCAGAATACAGTACTGATAACGGTTATCCTCCGGCTTTTCCTGCAGCCGCAACCGCACATAATTACAATTCAGATTTCTCACATATTCCGTTTCCAACATATTATTCATCTCCCGCAATTCTGCCCTGTTCCTCCTCTTACCTCTGCATGTCCTCCGGCGAAAATACGTGCCAGTTCGGCCCGGTTCCATGTGTTCAGGCTATATGTCACCTCCAGCCGGTGTTCTCCGCCTGCATTGCCCAGACTGTCATACACCGGCACCGTATACAGCCCCTCCGCAGCCAGCCGGATCTGCTGTCCCTGTACGGTAAAATGCGGGGGCCTGAGCTGCAGCCACAGATATTTCTCCCTGTCCCACTCAGCCGTCAGCTTCTGCAGATATTCTAATTGCTGCTGGGGTGTCCCCGGCTCGCTGCTGACTTTCAGCAGCATTGCCGCCATATCCTGTTCCAACAGGCATCTGTCATACTGCAGAAAAAGCATGGTAATCAGAAACACATAGACGCTCATGACAATGGGCAGCACCAGCGCCGCCTCCACCGTGAAATATCCTGCTGCTTCTCTTTGTTTTTTCACATTTTTTCTCCTTCCTATTTCCCAAGGCGAAGCACTGTCACAGCCACTGTCCCCATACAGAGAAAGGGAACAAAGGGGATCCTAGTGCTTCCCCTGGCCTTTCGGCACACCAACAGGATCACGCTGGCCGCAAAAGCTCCAAGCAGTGCAATCCCTAATCCCAGCAGGCAGTCTGTCCAACCCAGCAGGCTGCCCATAATCACCAGTTCCCAGCCGTCTCCGCTGCCCACCTGTTCCCGGGTGGCCTTTGCCAGCAACAGTACTGCAATTCCCGGCAGCAGCCCCAGAATAACCGCTGCCTGCGTCCGCTCCCCCAGCAGGACTTTCCCCATGGCCCAGCAGAAGGAAATCACCACTCCGATCCCTAAGGATCCCGCCGGTATGCGCTGCGTCCTGATATCAGCCACACTGTGATAGGCAAACAGCGCCACTGCAAATAGATATCCCATCCATTCCCGCATAATGAAACTCTCTCCTTAATTTTATGGCAATGTGCCGCAGCGGCCGCAGGGGCGGTAGGGGATATTCTCCTGCCACACAATAGCCCGAATATGCCGCAGCAGGGCCGGACAGCTTCTGACGGTATGGTAACGGTTCCCCTCTTCCGTCAGATACACCGGATTGCTCACAGGCCAATCCTCACACCGGCTGCAGGCCCGGTAGCGTTCCCCATGCCTGTTGCGCAGCATCCAGACAGTCTCTGGTGCCGCTTCATAGATGCTCAGCTTCAGATAAGAGCAGTCTGCCCGACTATGCCACACCTCTCCCTCATCCGTCACATACACATAAATCGTCTGTTCCGTTTCTTCTCCCACCTCATAGCCGGTCCAGGCCCGTCCGTAATATCTGCTGACCATGCGAAAATAGGGGAAAGGAAATATGGTAATCCTGGGGCTTACCTGGTAGGTAATGATGATATTGACGGTCTCCTCATCCTCCAGATATTCCGACGCCAGATAATTCAGGCCCTGACTGCCATAGGTCAGCGGAGAGCTGTCCAGATAATCCCTGCCCAGAATTTGCTCCAGCCGATTATCTACATATAAATAGGAAACCGCCAGTCCCGGAACTCCGCCTCCCTCCTCATCTTCTCCGACTGCCGCCCCATACACCGTCAGTTCCCGCCCTGTCTGCCACAGAGCAAACGCCAATCTGCCATGCAGGCGCAGCATCTCCATACAGCTGCCCAGGTGGAGGAAAAACAGCAGCACCAGCGGCAGAATCACCGCAGCCTCCACCGTCATACTGCCCCGGATACGGTGAGGCTTTTCCGGCTCTGGGGAGATCGGCAGATATGTCTTCTCTATGGATGGCGGTTTGGTATTTCTGTATCGCAGGAAGTCATATATGGGAGAAGGCTTGACCTTTGGTTTTGTGTATGGTTGATTCGTTACTGTTTTGTTGTATCTTCTGCACATCCATAAAGAAGACGTATCTGCTCACCTCCTATTTTAAGTTCCGCTGGTTTAAGTTCCGCCGGGGATCAGACCTAATAATTCCTCTGTCTGGTGATCGTAAAGCGATAGCCATAGCCTGAACGAATCACTGCCTCGGCTTCCAGTCCGTCTATACAGCCATCCATGCGGAAGCATCTGTTTCCGGGCGTACTGCGGATGTCCATCTCTATCAGATCCATAAACCGCAGTGACAGAGTATCTGTGGGCTGCAAATACAGCAGGAGTCTCAGGTAATCCTGATAGGACAGCCCCTCCCCCTCTCCTTCCTGGGATTCCACCCGGGGATCCCAGATATTGGCCAGAGAATAATGCCAATCCTGATCCGTTTTCAGCAGCGGAATCCTGCCTCCTGCCAGCAATGCTTTCACATCATACAAGCTTTCCAGATAAGCCCAGGTCAGAATCAGCGCCGTCTCAAACACAGGCTGGAGTTCAGGCATGGCAATCACACCGGATAAGGCTGCCGCCAGGGCCTCCACCTCCGCCCGCTTAGTGGAACTGCCCATCAGATACGCCACATTGGCTGCCTCCCTGATCCCGCAAAGCACACTGGCCACCTGATGCAGATTATCCCTGTCACCGGCCTGTCCGCACAGGAGATATTCAATCTGATACTGCAGCAGACTGTCCTCTCTCACTGCCCCATAGTGCCCGGCATAGGTTAGAAAATACTCCAGCAAAAAGAGATTGTCCGTCAGCTCCAAGGGCTCTGTCTCTGGATAGTTGCCGTGATTAATCTCATCTGCAGCTGCTCTTGCACTGATATACTGGCTGGGGTCTATGGCAGCGGCGGACAGTTGGGATACATCCTCCACCACCCATTTCAGAATCCCCTCCCTGCGCATCTGTTCCACAGCAGCTGTGGGATCCGAAATCTCTATCCTGATCCATTCTTCCTCCCCAATCTGTTTTTCCATGCCATCATACTGCTGCAGCCGGGAACCGGCCTGGTCCAGCTGTTTTTCCACATCCTGCTCCAGAAAGCCATAGCCCTCCGCCGTCTCCAGCCAGTCCAGCGCATCGCTGACCGCTTCCAGTCCCAGGCGGCTTCGCATACACTCCGCCGCCCGATGCTGGAATACCCGCCCGTTATCATCCGTTGCCAGGGATACTTTCTGCACCAGCACCTCCTCCAGTTCCATTCCCAACAGATCCCGATACAGGAAAGACAGCTGCATACAGTCCTCATAAGAAAGATTCCGGTTCAGATAGGTCTCCAGATGCTGCTGGGTATTGTAATAGGAAGGATACGCCGTCCCATAGGAGCTGTCCACCATCAGCAGGCCATACCTCCGCAGCAGCTCCCGGTGATACTCTGCCAGTACACTGTCCATCCCGATATCCATCACACACTCTGTCTCAAAGGCGATGGTATTTCTCCGTACCCCCTCAATCAATACCAGGCACAGGGATATCATAACTGTCAGGGTCAATGCCGCATACACGGTCAGATAGCCCGGGGAAGCCGCCCTGTTTTCCCCTTTTCTCTTTCCTATCCTCATACTCTTTCAGACCTTATTGACCTGTTTTGTGATCTTGGAAAAAATGGACTCTACCAGTTCCGTGATCTGGGACTTGAAAATAATGACAATGCCCACAAGAACCACAAATATATTTACTATGGGATTTCAAATGCAGTGTTTTCAATGGTTGTAACACCATGCACACTGTATATACTGTATGAACCTTTAGAACTGAATAACAGAATTTTATAGATTTTTGATGAAGTTCAAATCCTTTTTGTTAAGTGCCTTTTGCAAATCCTGATTCTTTTTCGATAAGCTACTGTTCTCACTTTTGAGCTTTTCAATCTGTTGCTGTAAAATCTGCAACTGCTTATCCATAGCTGCATCA
>JAGANP010000130.1 GCA_017624175.1 Lachnospiraceae bacterium
GTAAAGCCGGATGAGAATGGTAACCTGATGAAGGCACTTGCCAGTGACTATACCGTATCCGATGACGGACTGGTATACACCTTTACGTTAAGACAGGGTGTAAAGTTTCACAATGGCAATGAGGTAACGGCGGAGGACGTGAAATATTCTCTGGACAGAGCCTCCGGGCTGCTGGACGGCACGCCCCTGATCTCTTCATTAAGTGTTATCACCAGCGTAGATATTTTGGATGAACAGACGGTTCAGGTCACAGTGGGCAGTGCCAACACGGAGTTGATTTACAGCTTTGTGGCAGCGATCATTCCCGCAGGCAGCGGGGAGGAGGAAAGCACAGCGCCCATCGGTACCGGGCCGTTTTCTTTTGTGTCCTATAAGCCCCAGGAGGGGTTGGTAGTGGCAAAGTTTGATGACTACTGGCAGGAGGGGCTGCCCTATCTGGATGAGGTGAATTTCCGGATTGTCAACAGTCCGGATACGGCGCTGCTGGAGTTAAAGGGCGGTTCTATCCAGATCTATCCCTACCTGACGGACAGTCAGGCCAGTGAGCTGGAGGGAAGCTTCCAGATCCTGTCGGCCCCCTCGGATGTGGTGCAGGCTCTGTTCCTGAACAATGCAGTGGAGCCTCTTAATGATGTGCGCGTCAGACAGGCCATTTGCTATGCTTTGGATCCGGAGCTGATCAACGAGTTTGTGGCAGGGGGTAATGCAACGCTGATAAGCTCTGCAATGCTGCCGACGCTGCAGACCTATTATGTGGATCTGACCGATACCTATGGAACCGGCGCCAATATTGAAAAGGCGCAGGAGCTGATGACGGAGGCGGGCTATCCCGATGGATTTGACCTGGAGATTACGGTGCCTTCCAACTATGAGTACCATATGCAGACAGCGGAGGTAGTGGCGGAGCAGCTGAAAGCGGCGGGCATCAATGCTACCATCAATCCGGTGGAGTGGAGCACCTGGCTCAGTGACTGCTATACGGATCGGAACTATCAGTCCACGATCTCCGGCATCACCAGCGACATGACCCCGGGCTATCTGACCAACCGGTTCCAGACGGATTCTACAAAGAATTTTGTGAACTTTGCCAGCGCAGCCTATGATGAAATGTACCAGTTGGCGGCAGCAGCGCAGGATCCTGAGGAAAAGGCAGACTATTACAAGCAGCTGCAGAAGATTCTGTGCGATGAGGCAGGCAGCGCCTTTATTCAGGTGCCTCCGATCACCATTGCCATGGATCCCAAGCTGGCAGGCTACAAATTCTATCCTGTCTACGTGCAGGATATGAGCACGGTGTATTATACGGAATAAAAAAGATGCGGAACTCTAAAACAGCATCTTGCGGAACTCTAAATAGGAGGCAGCCCATGAAATACCTTGGTAAAAAAATCATTACTCTCATTATGACATTGTTCGTGGTATCTGCGGCTGCTTTCATTGCGTTTCAGATTATTCCCGGTGATGTGGTGACCTCCATACTGGGCACGGAAGCCACGCCCGAGAGGGAGGCGCAGCTGCGGGAGGAGCTTGGCTTAAATGATCCTCCCGCAGTGCGCTATTTTCGCTGGATCGGCGGTGTGCTTCAGGGAGACCTGGGGGTCAGCTACCGCTATGCAAAAAATATGAATGAAATGATGCCGGTGGCGGAACTGATTGGGGACAAGCTGCCGGTAACCTTATCTCTGGCGGCAATTTCCCTGGTGCTGATTATTGTGGTAGCGATTCCGCTGGGCGTCCTTTGGGCCCGCAGCAGGAATAAGGTGCTGGACGCAGCGCTGGGGGTGATTACCCAGGTCTCCATGGCGATCCCCTCTTTCTTTCTGGGAATCCTGGTGACCTATCTGTTTGGCATGGTGCTGAAATGCTTTGCGCCGGGCAACTATGTGAGTTATGAAAAGGATCCGGGCGGATTTCTGTTTTATCTGCTGTTTCCGGCCCTGGCCATAGCGATTCCCAAGATTGCCATGACGGCACGCTTTCTGCGCAATTCCATGCTGACGGAGTTGAAGGCCGATTATGTGCGGACGGCCAGAAGTAAGGGCTGCAGCGAGCGCCGGGTGATGTACGGCCATGTGCTGCGCAATGCCATGATGCCGGTGATTACTTTTCTGGGGATGATTATTGCAGAGATCGTGGCCGGCAGTATTGTGGTGGAGCAGGTGTTTTCCCTGCCGGGAATCGGCCGTCTGCTGATCAGTTCCATTTCCACCCGGGATCTGCCTGTGGTGGAGATTCTGATTCTGTACATTACCTTTGTGGTGATTTTTGTATATTTTCTGGTGGATATCCTGTACCGGGTAGTGGATCCCAGAATCAGCAGCAAGTGAGCGGGAAAGGAATTCCCCCAAATAGGGATAGGCGGAATGAGGAAATGGTGAAGCGGAGAAGCAGCATACAATGGAATAAATATCTGATTGCAGGCCTGTGTATGACAGGCCTTGTGGTGTTTCTGGCGGTTCTGGGGATCTTCTGGACGCCGTACAGCACCACGGCCATGTCTGTTTCCGAGCGTTTTGAGGCGCCTTCCCTGCGGCATCTGTTCGGCACGGATAACTATGGGCGGGATATTTTCTCCAGGGTAATGGAGGGGATGGGCACCACGATCCTGATCGGTACCCTGGTGGTGGCCCTTTCCGGGGCGTCGGGGATCCTGATCGGCGCCCTGACCGGATATTTCGGCGGTATTGTGGATGAGGTGGTCATGCGGATCGTAGACGCCATCAACGGTTTTCCCAGCATTCTGCTGGCCCTGGTGGTCATCAGCGTCATGGGAACGGGGCAGAGGAATCTGGTCATTTCCCTGAGCATTGTGTTCATGCCCAGCTTTATCCGTATCGTAAGAAGTGAATTCATAAGGCTGCGGGATGCGGATTATATCAGCCGTGCCCGGCTCATGGGCGTGGGGCGGCTGCGGATTCTTTTTGTGCATATTCTTCCCAATATTTTTTCGACGTTCTGGGTATCGGTGATGATCGGTTTTAACAATGCGATTCTGGCAGAATCCGGTATGAGCTATCTGGGAATCGGTGTGCAGCCGCCCCAGGCCAGCCTGGGAAAGATGCTGTCGGATGCCCAGGGCTACCTGACCTCAGCCCCCTGGTATGCTTTGGCGCCGGGGCTGACGATTGTATGGATCGTACTGGGCTTTTCCCTGCTCAGCGAGGGTATACGCCGGGCAGGGAAGTAAGAGCGGCGTTGTCTTCTGCCCTTTGCTATCAGGTAGAATGGCAAAGTGGACTGATATATTTTTTTGAGTTGTTTGCGTCCACTATATATTCTATATTTTGCAAATATTTCTGCAAATAGGAGCTTAAGTGGACCTATGTGAAAAGAATGTGTGATTCGGTCCACTTTTCTCGCTGAAAAGTGGACGTGGGGAAGTAATTTTTGCATACGAGTCCATTTTGATGGCTGCATAAGCGGAAAACAATGAAAAAAAGAAGAAAAAGTGGACGGAAGAAAAGATATTTTTTATATAAGTCCAAGCTGCGCAGAAACATGCAGTTGGAGGGAATGAACCGGAAGCTATAGGGAAAAACAAGATCAGTATGGGAGGTGATGGGAATGATAGCCATAGAAGATCTGTCTGTGAATTTCGGCAGTACGGAGGCGGTGCGCCATGTGAGCCTGGAGCTCCGGGACGGGGAAATCCTGGGAGTGGTGGGAGAATCGGGCTCCGGCAAGTCGGTGACGGCGCTGACATTGATGGGACTGGCGGCGGAGGAAGCCACGGTCACCAGCGGGCGGATTCTGTACGATGATGTGGTTCTCCAGGAGGCGGGAAAGCCCCGGGACAAGGCGCTGTATCGGAAATATCAGGGGGAATGGATGTCCATGGTCTTTCAGGAACCCATGACCTCCCTGAATCCGACCCAGAGGGTGGGCCGGCAGGTGGAGGAAATGCTGCGGCTGCATGGGTTGCCCCTGGAGGCTGCAGGGGATGGGGAACTCCAACGTGAATCCGATACAGTGAGGGAAGTAAGCCATACCGGCCAGAGCGGGGAAAGTGCCGATACAGGCAGGGCAGGGAAAATCCGGCAACCCCGAAAACAGGAAAAACGCCAACGGATGAAGCAGCTGGTTCTGGAGACATTTGCCTCTGTGGGGCTGAGGGAGCCGGAGCGGGTCTATCAGTGCTATCCCCATCAGCTCAGCGGCGGCATGCGCCAGCGGGTCATGATTGCCATGGCCGTAATCCTGCATCCCCGGCTGATTGTAGCGGACGAGCCCACCACGGCGCTGGACGTCACCGTCCAGAGCCAGATCATGGATCTGCTGCGGGAGATTAATGAAAAGCAGCACAATGCCATGCTCTTTATCACTCATGACCTGAATCTGGCAAGGCGGATCTGTCACCGGATTGCCGTGATGAAGGACGGCAGGGTCGTGGAATCGGGCACGCCGGAGGAGATCTTTGAGCATCCCCGGGAGGCATACACCCGGAACCTGATCGAAGCGGTGCCCAGCCGGATGAAACGCCGGGCAGCAGGCAGGAGCATCGGCCGGGAGCCGGTGGTGACGGTGCGGGATCTGTCGGTCTATTACCGGGAGGGAAATAACAGCCTGTTTTCCCGGGGCAGGAAGAAGCCGGCGGTGCAGGATGCGGACTTTACGATCCGCTGGGGAGAGATCCTGGGACTGGTAGGGGAGAGCGGCTGCGGCAAGACCTCCCTGTCCAAGGCCATCCTGGGCATGAATAAGGAAATCACAGGGGAAATTCAGCATTTTTCCAGCCGTCCCCAGATGATTTTTCAGGATCCCTACAGCAGCCTGAATCCGGCCAAGACCGTGGGCTGGCTTCTGGAGGAGCCCCTGCGGGCCAGAGGGAAGCTGGATCCGCAGCAGGCCATGACAGCGGCGGATATACGGACAGCCGCCATGGACATGCTGGAGAAGGTGGGACTGACAGAGGACTACTTTGACCGCAGGCCCTCCCAGCTCAGCGGCGGTCAGCGCCAGCGTATCAGTATCGGCCAGGCGCTGATCACCCGGCCGGGTCTGATCGTTGCCGATGAGCCGGTATCGGCGCTGGATGTGACCATACAGGCCCAGATCATGGAGCTGATGCGCAGGCTTCAGGAGGAGATGCAGCTGTCCTACCTGTTTATTTCCCATGACATTCATGTGATCTATCAGATGAGCGACAGAATTATGGTCATGAAGGACGGAAGAATTATCGAGATCGGGGATACGGAGGAGGTTTTTGCCCATCCCCGGGAGGAATATACCAGACAGCTGCTTCGGGAGTCATAGAAACCGGGCAGCAGTACCCTTGCCTCCTATTTTATTTCCAATATGTCAAGTCACTACAGCTGGGCCATCAGGAAGCTGAAGGCGCACAGAAACAACTGTAAGCAGTTATCAGTGTAAGTCTGCCGGGAGGAAGCCATGCACTCTGTAAAAGTAAAGGGGATTCTGTCCGCCCAGAACGGGATGAACCTGTATCGAGGCTGTTCCCATGGATGCATCTACTGTGATTCCCGAAGCAGATGCTATCACATGGAACATGCCTTTGAAGACATTGAAGTAAAGGAAAACGCCCTGGAGCTGCTGGAAAGTGCTTTGCGGCACAAGAGAAACCGATGCATGATCGGTACAGGGGCTATGACGGATCCTTATATTCCGCTGGAAATGAATATCGGTCATATGAGAAAGGCGCTGGAGCTCATAGCCGATTACGGGTTTGGCTGCACGGTACACACGAAGTCAGACCGCATACTGCGGGATCTGGACTTGCTGCGGAGGATTAACGGGCAATCCAAATGCGTGGTGCAGATGACACTGACTACCATCGACGAAGCGTTATGCAGAAAGTTAGAACCCAATGTGTGCACCACCCGGGAACGCTTTGCGGTGCTGAAACAGATGCAGAATGCAGGCATTCCCACGGTGGTCTGGCTTTCTCCGATCCTGCCCTTTATCAATGACACGGAGGAAAATATTTCTGGCATTCTGGAGATGTGCAGGGAGGCGGGAGTCTATGGCGTGATGTGCTTTGCCATGGGACTGACGCTTCG
The DNA here is from genome assembly GCA_017624175.1 of Lachnospiraceae bacterium. GTDB lineage: Bacteria > Bacillota > Clostridia > Lachnospirales > Lachnospiraceae > Acetatifactor. The sequence continues at coordinate 6,018 of JAGANP010000130.1, forward strand.
GGAGGGGAACCGGGAGTATTTCTACAGTCAGTTAGATCGGCTGTTTCCCGGACTGAAAGAAAAATATATACGGGAGTTCGGCAATCAATATATAGTGAACAGTCCTGACAATGCCCGTTTAATGGCGTATTTTCATGAGGAATGCAGCAGAAGCGGAATCGTTCACGATAATGAGCAGATCTTTCAGTATCTGTCCGCCTTTGAAGATAAGCAGGCGGGAGAACAATTAACCTTATGGGATTAGTGTGCAGCACCAAACGACTATGGAGGAGTCGTCCGGTGCTGTTACATTTTGGGTAAAGCAGCCGATATATAAAATATAGGATAGTGGCGGGCATGGATGCCTGTCAGCGGAAAGCAGGGATGCAGAGATGTTTATGATGGCGGGAACGATTAAGAATGCTGTGAATCTGGCACAGATGGATCAGAAGTGGCAGCAGAAAAAGGCGGCACCGGTCAAAGAAGAACAAAAAAGAGAACTGACAGTGCAGGAGCGGGAACTGCAGCGCTATCAGGAGAATATGGAACAGATCCGGGAGTCCAATCGTCGGGTGGAGATTGCCAACAAGCTGAAGGCCGGTTATACCCTTACCAACGAGGAGATTACCTATCTGCGCAGGAATGACCCGGAGGCGCTGAAAGAGTATGAAGAGGTGAAGCGGGAGCGGGAGGCCTATGAAAAGCAGCTGAAAAACTGCCGGTCCAAGGAGGAAACCGAGCGGCTGAAGCTGACGAAGCTGAATGGTTTTATGGCCCAGACGAAGGAGATCTCCACCAATCCGTATATCCCCAAGGATAAAAAGATCCAGCTGCTGGAGAAGCTGCTGAAAAAGGAGGCAGGGGTGCAGGCAGTACACCGGGCCTTTACGGAAACGCTGCGTTATCAGCAGCTGCCGGAGGAGGAAAAGGACGGACGGCACAGCTCTGCCGCAGACGAGGTGCTGAAGCAGGAGCCCCAGGAGAATGCAGCCGCAGAAGTGCAGTCTCCCCAACCGGATGAGGAGACCTCACAGCCGACGGAGGGCGGCACCATTGATCTTTTACTTTGATCGTAAATGGATTTACGATATATAGCAACGGAGTGCCGGAGAACGTCTCCACGGACGATCTCCTCAGGTTTATGTCTGCGCTGCATCCGCAAGCCTGAAGACGAAAGCAGCGCAGAAAAGAGGAAAAATGAGTAAGATAAACGGCTACAGCGCTTATCAGACCAGCTTTACAAGCAGTGCTGTCCAGAAGAGAAAGGATGAGGAGAAGGCGGGTAAGACCGGCAGCGTTCAGAAGAATGAAAACAGCCGGAAGACCGATGCCACACAGCTCAGCGATGCCGCAAAGAACCTGCTGAAGGATCTGCAGAAAAAGTATGGCAATATGGATTTTATTGTGGCAAAGTATGAGACGGAAGAAGAGGCAGCAGCCTATCTGGCCAGGGGCGGCAAGGAGTTCAGCGTGCTGATCGACCCCGATGAGCTGGAGCAGATGGCCGAGGATCCCCAGGTGTGTCGTCAGTACACGGACCAGCTGGACAGTGCTGTGGAGCAGCTAAAGAACATGAAGGAGCAGATTCAGCTGGAGGAAGGCGATGTGCTGCATCTGGGCGTATCCGTGGATCCATACGGAGTGAAGTCTTTCTTTGCCGATATCGAGAAGGCCAATACCAAGCTTCATGAGAAGCAGGCCGCCAACAGAGCCAAGGCGCAGAAGGAATTTGAAGCCCGGCTGGCTAAGAAAGCGGAGAAAAAGAAGGCCGATCAGAAAGCGGCGGCTGAGAAAGCAGAAAAGAAGAAAGCAGAGCAGAAGGCTGAGGAGAAAAGAACTGCAGAGCAGGAAGCAGCAGAAAAGCTGGAGACCCAGGACGGGACGGCGGTGCCCACCGTGCAGCGTGTGCATGTGACGGGCTCCACTGCGGAGGAGCTGCTGGAAAATATCCGGGAGATAGACTGGTCCCAGGTGCCTGTTCAGGAACTGCCTACTCATGGCGGCAAAATTGATTTTACTGTATAAGATTTTACTGTATAAAAGGAAAAAGTCGGGTGCGTGCATCCGACTTTTTCTGTTTATGGGAACGTTCTATTAAGATTTGTCATTGAGAACAGACGCAAAGTACAGTATAATATTCGGTAGAATACCGACAGGGAGAGAAACGAAATGGTACACATAGCAATTTGCGATGATGAGAAAGATTTTGTCGCATATCTGACCGGCCTGCTCAATCAATACGCTGCGGAAACCGGTGAGGAAATAAAAGTAACTGCTTATTACGACGGCATGGAGCTGATAGAAAAATATGATACCACCATCGATTTGATTTTCCTGGATATTCAAATGCGGCTGGTAAATGGCCTGCGGGCAGCCGAGATTGTTCGCCAGAGGGATGAAAAGGTGGGAATCATCTTTTTAACCACGCTTACCCAGTATGGTTTGGAGGGCTATAAGTATCAGGCCGCCAACTATATTATCAAGCCGATGAAGTATGTGCGCCTGAAAGCGGAAATGGATCAGTGGCTGAAAAAGCATCGGAAAGGGGATTGTCCCTTTCTGGTGATCGCTAATGATTCCGGGAAATATAAGGTGTTTCTGAAATCCCTTCGTTATGTAGAAACCTTTAACCGTAATCTGCTCTTACATACAGAACAGGAAAAGCTTATTTGCTACAAGAGCATGAAGGAGATGGAGCAGGAATTACAGGACAAAGGGTTTATCCGCTGCCATACCAGCTATATTGTGAACCTGTTTTATGTAAAGGGCGTCAATAAGCTGGAGATCGAATTGATTACTGGCGAGATCCTTCCCATCAGTCAGCCGAAAAGGAAAAGAGTTATGGAGAAACTCGCAGAATACTGGGGGGATTTGCTATGATACGGCTTTTAGAAATTCTGTCTTTTTTGCTTGCCTGGGGATATGCTTTTGTATTTTTCTGGATTATCAAAACCTTTCTTCCGCTTCGGAAACATCTGGTTTTCAAAATAGCGGCGTTTGTTGTGTGCGGCTATCTGGCGGATTCCATTATTTATTCCAATGACTTGGGAAGTCTCTTAGGAACTATGGTATTGTTCCTGGCCTACACGCTTATTTTTTATCGTGGAACAATGATGGAAAAAATGTCTGTTCTGCTGGTATTTTATCCTGCTTTGATTGCAGTAAACTACCTGATGCTGGATATTGGGGGACGGCTGTTTTATGCCATAACACAGACGGCCTATGAAGAGACGCTGCAATCGCCCCAGCTGATGCTGATCAGTACGGCGATACATACCGTTTCGCTATTATTAAGGCTATTGTTTTGGATCGGTGCATGGCTGATTTTAAGAAAGTTCTTATCAAAAATTACTTCCCGCTTAAATATGCGGATGTGGCTGATTGTGGATATGCTGATGCTGGCATCCTTTGTAGCCATCTTTACGATTATCTATTTTATGCCGGAGGATACGGCGATTGTGTACCCGATCTGCCTGGCATCCATCTTTTCCAGCTTTGGCTGTATGTATCTGGCGTCTTATATTTGTGAGGCGATGCAGACTGCTTATCATGCACAGGAATTGGAAATGCAGCGCAATTATTATAAAGATCGGATACGGGACGAGGAACGAGTACGCAGCATCTACCATGATATGAAAAATCATCTGCTGCTTTTGCAGGCGCAGACAGGGAATGGACAGGAGGTGCAGGACTCTATCCGGGAACTGAAAGGGCAGATTCAGGAATATGAAAATTATCACCATACAGGAAATGAATTTCTGGATATTATCATTCGGGATAAGGCCAAAACCGCACAGAGGAAAAACATAGATTTCAGTGCAGCTATAGCCTTTGAAGCCGGTTCCTTTATAGAGCCTTTGGATATCAGTACGATCTTCGGAAATGCCCTTGACAATGCCATTGAAGCCAGCGAAAAGCTGCCGGAGGACAGGCGCCTGATAACGGTAAGAGCAAACCGTATGCGGGATATGCTGGTAATCGCCATAGAAAATAATGCGCCTGCAGCACCGGGGGAACCCCAAGGCACCACGAAAAAAGATACCTTTGCGCATGGCTTTGGTCTTTCCAACCTCAAAAATGCGGTGGAAAAATATGATGGACAATGCAGTGCAAAATTTGAAAATGGTGTATTTACGCTGAACATTCTGATTCCGATTCCCGGATAAACAGACTGCGGCTTTCCTCCCCTATTAGATTTTACGTTGTGGATATTAGTTTCTGCATTTTCAGTTGTACCTTTTTTCTGAGCCGATATAATGGCCTTAGTTCGTAAAGGAACATAGAAAATGAAGAAACGAGGTAATCCGTATGAGTATTTTAAGCACCGATCATCTGACAAAACAGTACGGCGAGGAGCCGAATGTGGTAAAAGCATTGGATGATGTAAGCATTTCCATTGAGTCAGGAGAATTTGCTGCGATTGTTGGCACGTCGGGCAGCGGCAAGTCTACCCTGCTGCATATGCTGGGAGGTCTGGATCGCCCCACATCCGGCAGTGTGAAAGTGGATAAATTTGAGCTGGGCAAATTGCGGGACGAGGATCTGACGGTATTTCGCCGTCAGCGGATCGGCTTTATTTTTCAGAATTATAACCTGGTTCCCATTCTGAATGTGTATGAAAATATTGTCCTGCCGGTTCAGCTTGATGGGAAAAAGCCGGATCAGCAGTTTATCGGGGAGGTCGTTGCCCTGCTGGGACTGGAAAGGAAGCTCTATAATATGCCAAACACCCTTTCCGGCGGTCAGCAGCAGAGGGTAGCCATTGCCAGGGCGTTAGCCAGCAAACCGGCAATTATCCTGGCGGATGAACCCACCGGAAATCTGGACAGCAGGACCGGCGATGAGGTGATCGGACTACTGCAGGCCACCAGCAGGAAGTTCCATCAGACCATTGTGATGATCACCCATAACCCGGAGATTGTAAAGCTGGCAGACAGATGCTTTCGCATTGAAGACGGCCGGATTGCGGAGTAAGGTGGTGATACGATGAAAAAACAGAAATCCATTATCCGGACATTGACAAACCGAAGCTTCAGAAACAATAGAACACGAAATGCTATCGCTGTCTTTGCCGTTATTCTGACCACCGCCATGTTTACCTCCCTGTTTGTTCTGTCCCGGAGCATGGTTCAAAATCTGCAGGACATGAATTTTCAACAGGCCGGATATGACAGCCATTTAAGTTCCGGTACCCTGACTGATGAAGAGATGGAGAAGCTCACCGCCCATGAAGCCGTCCGGGATTTCGGAAAAAGCATTGTTATCGGCATTGCCGAAAATGAGGAATTGACCGGACGACAGGTAGAGATCCGCTATGCGGATGAAAACTTTGCCGCTTCTGTTTTTTCCATGCCAACGGTGGGCGCATTACCGGTTGGTGAAAAGGAAATTGCACTTGATGGGATCACTCTCGATAAAATGGGGCTGCCCCATGAGCTGGGACAGGAAATTACCCTGACATGGCGGAAAGACTTAACCAGTGAGGAATACACCACAAGCAGCTTTGTTTTGTCCGGCTACTGGGATGGAAATTCCGCTGCTATGGCAAGCATGGCGTGGGTGTCAGAAGCATTTGTGCAAACCGAATGTGCAGGCGTAGATCAGGCGGCACAGATCGCAAATGGGCAGGTCTTTGGAACCGGGATGCTTCATCTGAACCTTTACAGTGACAAAAATCTGGAACAGGCAGCGGAACAGATTTTAATGGATACCGGCTTGCCCGAGGTATCCCTTTCTCCGAATATGGCCTACGATGCCGCAATGAACCAGAATATCATCCGTGAAGTTCTCCCTATGGCGATCTGCATGGTATTGGTCTTTGCCAGCGGCTATCTGATGATTTATAACATCTTCCAGATTTCCGTTGCCAGCGACATTCGTTTTTACGGCAGGCTGAAAACTTTGGGGACAACGAAAAAGCAGTTAAAGAAAATGATTTACGGGCAGGCCAACCGTCTGTCCCTGATGGGTATTCCTGTTGGTCTTCTGATCGGCTATCTGTTGGGCGCTGTTTTAGTGCCTGTGATGATAACCGGTGCGGCGGGAGAAGCAAAAACGGCAGTTAATCCTTATATTTTCGTTGGCGCTGCGCTGTTTGCCTATTTGACCGTATGGATTTCCTGCATGAAGCCCGCTGAAATCGCCGGTAAGGTTGCTCCGATGGAGGCTCTGCGTTACACCGATACAGGAACCCTCAGCAAACGAAAATGGAAGAAAAGTACGGCTGGTGCAAGTATTCCCAGGATGGCGCTGGCAAACCTGGGGAGGAACAGGAAGCGTACCGTTACGGTGATCTGCTCCCTGACGCTGGGGCTGGTGCTGCTTTCCTGCATTTATGCGAAAAACGCCAGCTTCGATATGGATAAATACCTGAGCCAGACGGTAATCAGTGATTTTGAGGTTGAGGATAGCTCGATTTCTTCTGCATTTGGGATTTATAACCCTTATGGTACGACCATTTCCCAGGAACTGATTCAGAATATTGAGGGCCTTAACGGGCTGGAAAGCACAGGACATTTGTATTCTCAGGTGTTTATACATGAGATCGGTGCATCTGCCCTTGCAAATATTCAGACCTATTATCATGCGGATGACAGGCTGGCGTATATCGAAGCGACAGATACAGGGCTGGCAGAAGCCTACCACGATATGATAAACAGCGGGGAATGTACTTCCATTCTGTACGGCATTGACGGGCTGATCCTGGACATCTTTGCACAGGATGGCCGGATGCTGGAGGGCACCTTTGATAAGGAGAAATTTTTATCCGGGGGCTATGTAATTATGGAAGATGCTACCGGCACAGAGGATGCAGAAGAAACGCTTCCAACCTACTCCGTCGGAGATCAGGTAGACTTAAACGGGCAGCAATATGAGGTGATGGCGATTGCAGCAGATATTCCTACAATTACCGAGGGTGTTAACAGCAGCATACAGGATTTTCTGTCCTTCTATCTCCCGGCAGACACTTTTCGGACGATGTACCCGGATAACACGCTGCGAAAGCTGTTCTTTGATGTTGACGCAGAATATCAGACACAGGCAGAAGAAATGCTGACGGATTACCGGAGCAATGTGGATAAGAGCTTGAATTTTACTTCAAAATCTACTCTTATCGAGCATTATAAGGAGCAGACACGGGCAAATACCGTGATGGGATTTGCCATCAGCCTGATCATTGCGCTTGTGGGGATTTTGAACTATGTCAATTCCATGGTGACAGCGATTGTTTCCCGGCAGAAAGAATTTGCCATGATGCAGAGTATCGGCATGACAAAGCGGCAGCTTTGCAGGATGCTGCTTGACGAGGGCCTGTACTATGCGGGCAGTACATTGGCGGCGTCTTATCTCCTGAGTGCTTTTGGCATACTTGTTGGCGTGCGGATGATGGTTGCCGGTGACTGGACAGCAACATTCCGCTTTACGCTTATGCCGCTGGTGATCTGCACGCCGATCCTGATTCTCTTTGCGTTTCTGATTCCCTATAGCTGTTTCAGGAATCTGGAGAAGAAAAGCATTGTGGAACGGTTAAGAATTGCGGATTAATGCGGAAATTGGGTATTGTTTTTGGAAAATCCGGCACGTATAATGGGGATAGCAATGTAGAGAAACGGATTTGAGGGAGATCAGAATGCAATATGAACTTGCCCCCATGGAGGGGATCACGGGGTATATATACCGCAATGCTTATGTCCGGTATTTTGGCGGTGCAGAACGGTATTTTACGCCCTTTATCGCCAGCACGGGCCTGAACCATAAAGAGCGCAGCGACGTGCTGCCGGAGCATAATCAGGCGTTTCTGCTGGGGGAAAGCGGACAGCTTCCGCTGACGGAGGGGAGCGGCAGGCAGCAGGAGAAGCTGCTTCCACGGCTGGTACCCCAGATTCTGACCAACCGGGCGGAGGATTTCCTGACGATTGCGGACAGGCTCCGGCAGATGGGCTATACTCACGTAAACCTGAATCTGGGCTGCCCCTCCGGCACGGTGGTCAGCCGGGGGCGGGGAGCGGGATTTTTAAAGGAGCTGCGGCAGCTGACTCTTTTCCTGGAGGAGATCTTCGAAAGGTGCCCGCTGCATATCTCCATCAAAACCCGGATCGGCGTGACGGATGCAGGCGAATGGGAAGAGCTTCTGCATATTTATGCCCGGTATCCGGTGGAGGAGCTGATCATCCATCCCCGGGTGCAGCAGGATTATTATCAGCAGCCCATACGCTGGGAGGGAATGGAGCTGGCACTGGAATGCTGGGAACGCACGGGCTGCGCCATTCCGCTTTGCTATAATGGAGAGATCCATACGCTGGCGGACTATCAGGCACTGCGCCGACGTTTTCCCCAGGTGGAACGGGTGATGCTGGGCCGGGGCGTGCTGAAAAATCCCTTTCTGATACAGCAGCTGCGGCAGTGGGAGACGGGAAAAGCGGAGCCGGAGGAGCCAATGCCGCCGGAACGTCGGCAGGAGATTCTGCAGGCCTTTCATCAGGAACTGCTGACAGGGTATCGGGAAATCATGTCGGGAGATCAGAATACTTTGTTTAAGATGAAAGAGCTGTGGACTTATTTCGGAGAATCCTTTCCCGGAAAGGAAAAGCAACTGAAAAGGATCCGTAAGGCCGGGAGCATGGCACAGTATGAGTCGGCGGTGAGAGAGATTTTCGGGTAAGCCCATGAAGAACTGAGATACTATAATGATTTATAGTTTATCGACCGGAGTTAAATTATTGGTAAATAATGTTTGCACAGCTGCATATTTTACCGTTCTTGTCCATATACTGAATTAAGGATGGGAGATGTTACCAGTGTCTTTGTGCGGGACTGACTTAGCAACCCGGCGGGCAGAAGCTCCCAGGCAACATAAAATACAGGCGCTATAGCGCAGAAAAGAGGTAAATATGGCAAGAGGACAGAGAAAAACATTGGAGGAAAAAATTACAGCAAAGGAGGAACTGATCGCAGCGCTGATGACCCGCATCGAATCGGAAAAACGAGAACTGGCAGAGATGTATAAGGAAAAGCGGGATGCACAGCTGGAAAGCATCGGCAATATGCTGGAAGAGTGGGAACTCAGCCCCCAGGAGGCGGAAGAAGCCCTGCGCATGTATATGGATCAGAAAGAAGCAGCAGTTTCATAGGATAGAGATAACAAGGCCGGACATTTTTTATTGTCCGGCTTTGTTTTTGCGATTTTGTCAGCATCTGGAAGCATTGACAGAAAAATGCATATGGATATAAAATAAGGGGGAATAAAACGGAGGCAATGACAGCGTATATGCAGGTCAGCCGGAATTTTACAGATACGGAGAGTGCAGTGTGAGACAGGATAAGGCGAGAACAGGAAAGCAATGGGGAAAATCGGAGATTCCGGCGGGCAGCAGGATAAAAGCAGATGGTCAGAAAAAGGGGCAGAAGTCTCCCTGTCCGGTGGCAGAGCGCTGCGGCGGCTGTCAGTGGATCGGTCTGGAATATCAGGAACAGCTGAAAGAAAAGGAGAAGCGGGTGCGGAAGCTGCTGGCTCCTTATTGCAGTCTGGAGGGAATACTGGGCATGGAGGAGCCTTTGTACTACCGGAACAAGGTACATGCCGTTTTCGGGGAAGACCGAAAGCATCAGCCCATATCCGGTATCTATGAGGAACGCACCCACCGTATCGTGCCGGTGGACAGCTGCCGGATTGAGAACCGGCAGGCAGATGCTATTATTGCAACCATTCGGGAGCTGCTGCCCTCTTTTAAGATACGGCCATATAATGAAGATACGGGCTATGGGCTGCTGCGCCATGTGCTGATCCGTGTCGGGCAGGTGTCCGGGGAGATCATGGTGGTTCTGGTGCTGGCTTCGCCGGTACTGCCGTCTAAAAATAATTTTGTAAAGGCGCTGTTAAAGCGTCATCCGGAAATTACTACGATTGTCATCAATGTCAACGGTCGGGGAACCAGTAGGGTGCTGGGGGAAAGGGAGCAGGTAATCTACGGCAGAGGGTATATTGAGGACTCCCTGTGCGGCAAGACCTTTCGGATCTCTCCGAAGTCCTTTTATCAGGTGAATCCGGTACAGACGGAGGTGCTGTACGGAAAGGCTATGGAGTATGCGGCGTTGACCGGAAAGGAAACGGTGGTGGATGCTTACTGCGGCACCGGCACCATTGGGATCATTGCCAGCGACAGGGCCGGGCAGGTGATCGGTGTGGAGTTGAATGCAGATGCGGTGCGGGATGCCCGGAATAATGCTAAGGCAAACGGGGTGAAGAATATTCGATTTTATCAGAACGATGCAGGCCGGTTCCTGCTGGAGATGGAAGCCCAGGGAGCTCATGTGGATGTGGTGCTGATGGACCCGCCCCGCAGCGGCAGCAGTGTGGAGTTCCTGGCTGCTGTTGTGCGGATGGCTCCCCAGCGGGTGGTCTATATCTCCTGCAATCCGGAGACTTTGGCCCGGGATCTGCAGTATCTGACGGGGAAAGGATATAAGGCACAGCGGGCGGCGGCAGTGGACATGTTTCCTTTTACGGAGCATGTGGAGACTGTGGTGGGACTACACAGAAAGGATATGTAGAAATCCTTGAATTTACGCACTTTGTAGAGTTTTTCAGCTTCAACAGGATTGCTGAAAATCACAAGGAAAAAGAGCTTGTGAGGAAGGTAACGGTTGTTGTGGCATTAGACCTCGGTTGTGGGAACACAAATAATTCTGAATATGAAAGTAAATAGAGAACTATCAGATATGTTGATAGAACGTAGGGATACTTGAAAGAGTGTCCCTATTTTTTATATTAGGGCATTCCATTAGGAGTGCCTTTTTCAATTCACTTTAGAAGGAGGTCATACAATGACAAACACAGCGTTAGGAGCAGGAGCTGAAAAAGCCCAAGAAATTATTTTTATCAGCGAAGCACATGAGAAATTCTACTATGAAAAATTAAAAGAAGTGCGATATGTGGATGTATATCATAAAGCACTTTGCTATTGCTTAGGTATTAGCGATGACACAAGA
>JAGANP010000131.1 GCA_017624175.1 Lachnospiraceae bacterium
CAGCACCAATAAGCTGCTGAAGCAGTATCCCTATGCCACGGGACTGAAGACTGGCTCCACGGAAAAGGCGAAGTTCTGTCTGGCGGCTACGGCACGGAAAGATGATATCGACATGATTGCTGTGATTATGGGAGCGCCGGACCCCAAGGGGCGCTTTCAGGATGCCCAGACCCTGCTGACCTATGGGTTCAACATCAGTGATATGTATGTGGATCCCAATACGGATCCCCTGCCTGCCCTGCAGATAGAGAGGGGCGTGGCGGAACAGGTGCCGCTGGCATATGCCGGGGAATTCCGGTATCTGGATACCACGGGGCGGGATCTGTCGAAAGTGGAAAAGGTGATGGAACTGCCGGAGACGGCACAGGCCCCTGTGGAACAGGGGAGCCAGGCGGGCCAGGTGCGGTATCTGCTGGAGGGCACGGAGATCGGCAGCGTTCCCATATTATACGGGGAGACCGTGGCCAGAGCGGGATATCTGGATTACCTGTATAAAATCTTTCAGGAATTTCTTTTGTAGGGACAGTATTTGTGTTATACTGTGTGAATAAACCTGAAAGGATACGGGCGGAGAAAACCATGTTAGATATAGTATTACTTTTATTGATGTTATTGATCATACTGCTCCTGTGGGTCATGCTGTACGACAGCAACCGTTTTGTGGTGATACGGCATGAGATCCGGGACCGGCGGATCAGCGGCCATTACCGGGCGGTATTCCTGTCAGATCTGCACAATAAGCAGTACGGCAGGGATAACGCCCGGCTGCTGCAGGCCATTGAGGAGGTGCAGCCGGATGCGGTGCTGATCGGCGGGGATATGATCAACGGCCGACCGGGAGAAAAGCTGGAGAAAACGGTGACCCTGCTGCGCAGTCTGAAAGAAAAATATCCGGTTTATTATGCCAACGGCAACCATGAGCACCGGATCAAGCTGTATCCCGAAACTTACGGCGATGCGGCGGAAAAGTATGCGGCGGCGCTGGAGGAGCTGGGGATCGTTCCCATGGTCAACAGTCATGTACAGCTGCCGGGGGCGGGGCTGGTGCTCTATGGCTCGGAGATAGACAAGTACTATTATCAGCGCTTTACGGTGCCGGAGATGCCCCGGGACTATCTGCCGGAGCTGCTGGGGCGGCCGGAACCGTCGGCTTATACGGTACTCCTGGCCCATAATCCGGATTTTTTCTCCAGCTATGCGGACTGGGGGGCGGATCTGGTGCTGTCCGGCCATGTACACGGCGGTATCGTGCGGGTGCCCATCTGGGGCAAGGGCCTGCTTTCTCCGAATGTCCGTTTTTTTCCCAAATATGACGGCGGCGTATATCGGGAGAAGAACAGTACGATGATTCTGAGCCGTGGGCTGGGGATGCACACTATCCCTTTCCGGCTGTTCAATCCCGGGGAGCTGATTGTCATTGATTTTACAGAACAATAGTTCGGCTTGATTGCAGCGGCAAAATTAGGTACAATATTCCTTTAGAGAAAAGCTGCAAAGAGGACGAAAGCATGGCGATACCGGTAAAATTAGAGGCATTTGAGGGCCCTCTGGATCTGCTGCTGCATCTGATCGAGAAAAACAAGGTGGATATCTATGATATTCCCATTGTGGAGATTACCCAGCAGTATCTGGATTATATTCAGCAGATGGAAATGGAAGACATGAATATCATGAGTGAGTTTCTGGTCATGGCGGCCACACTGATTGATATTAAATGCCGTATGCTGCTGCCCAAAGAGGTGAACGAGGATGGGGAGGAGGAAGACCCCAGAGCCGAACTGGTGCAGAAGCTCCTGGAATATAAGATGTACAAATATATG
>JAGANP010000132.1 GCA_017624175.1 Lachnospiraceae bacterium
ACCCCCTATGGGCAAACTCCCCGGAAGTAATCACCGGATAACACAGCAGCATGCCCGCAGGCCGCAGCAGTTCACCGTCTGCCTGTCCGAGGCCGATACGCTCCCTGAGCCAATCCTGTTTCCAGAACATACAGTAGCAGGCTGCCAGATGACCTCCCGCAGAGCAGCCCTGGATTACGATCTTGCCGGGACTGACATGCCATCGCTCCTCATTCTCCCGGATCAGCCGCACACTGGCTGCCAATTCCAGAAGCGCTGTGGGATACCGGGAGGGCGCACAGGAATACCGCAGTACCGCCGCATGATATCCCATTGCCAGAAACTGCAGGGCTACGGACTCTGCCTCCCGATCCGAAGTGCGGCCATAACCGCCTCCGGGACAAAGCAGCACCAACGGCCTCTGACGCACTGCCAGAGCGTCTGTATCGTCTTGAATATAAGTCACCAGCCGGGCATAGGGTTGGGAACCCTCCACCTGCAGCGGATATATATTGTGTATCATATCTGCGTTCACTCCTTTCCTCTTTTTCCGGCACAGGCGTCCCATCCTATTCCGATGCACTTCTCCTGTACTAACTTGCTTTCCGGGCTGCGGGTCCACCACCCAGCCCGGAAAGCGCCTCCCCATTTTCTCTCCGCCGATTCTTTTAATATGCCTTACCCCAGTACACCATCTTCTTTGCAGGCTTACCGCAGCAGACACAGGTATCCGCCAAATGTTCCTGATTAAAGGGCATGCAGCGGCTGGTAACACTCAGCTTCTCCTTGATCAGATCTTCACAGGCCTGATCGCCGCACCACATAGCCTTTACGAAACCGGTCTTCTCCGCAAAGATCCTCTGGAACTCCTCAAAATCCCTGGCCTCGTAGGTATGGGAATCTCTGTGTGCCCGAGCTCTCTCCAGCATCTCTTTCTGAATGGTTTCCATCAGCTCTCCAACCTTTTCCTCCAGCTGATCTAACGCCACTTCCAGCTTCTCCCTGGTATCACGACGGCAGATCACACATCTGCCCGCTTCAATATCCTTGGGGCCGATCTCCACACGGATAGGATAGCCCCGCATCTCCGCTTCGGCAAATTTAAATCCGGGCGTCTTGTCGGTATCATCCACCTTTACTCTAAAGCTCCCTTTCAGACGGTCACGCAGCTCATACGCCTTGTCCAGTACTCCCTCCTTTTTCTGCTGGATAGGCACAATACATACCTGGATGGGCGCTACCTTAGGAGGCATTACCAGGCCCTCATTGTCTCCGTGTACCATAATAATGGCTCCGATCAGACGGGTGGTCATTCCCCAGGAGGTCTGATGCACATATTTTAAGGTATTATCCTTGTCAGCATACTGGATCTCAAAAGCATGAGCAAAGCCGTCGCCGAAATTGTGGCTGGTGCCGGACTGCAGAGCCTTGCCGTCATGCATCAGCGCCTCGATGGTATAGGTGGCCACCGCACCGGCAAACTTCTCTTTCTCCGTCTTCTGGCCCTTGATCACCGGAATCGCCAGCACCTCCTCGCAGAAATCCGCATACAGGTTCAGCATCTGGATGGTTCTCTCCTCTGCCTCCTGTGCGGTAGCGTGGGCGGTATGGCCCTCCTGCCATAAAAATTCCCGGGAACGCAGGAAAGGCCGGGTCTCCTTTTCCCACCGTACCACGGAACACCACTGGTTATATACCTTGGGCAGATCCCGATAGGAATGAATATCATTTTTATAAAAATCACAGAACAGCGTCTCAGAAGTAGGACGCACACACAATCGCTCCTGCAGAGGCTGCAGGCCGCCATGGGTCACCCAGGCTACCTCCGGTGCAAAGCCCTCCACATGATCCTTTTCTTTCTGCAGCAGAGACTCAGGTATAAACATGGGCAAATATACATTCTGCACCCCTGTCTCTTTAAAGCGGGCATCCAGCTGCTGCTGAATCAATTCCCAGATGGCATAACCGGCGGGCTTAATCACCATACAGCCCTTGACGCTGGTATAATCAATCAGCTCTGCCTTTTTCACCACATCGGTATACCATTGTGCAAAATCCTCTTCCATGGAAGTAATCGCTTCCACCATCTTCTTGTCTGCCATAAACTTGTCTCCTTTCTTTTTTCTGCCCTTTTTCCGCACGGAACATATCCTCCCGGCTGCATGGCGCAGAAACTCCGAGGGCGCATCCCCCATATTGCAGCAGCTATAAACAACAAAGGGTGGTACGCCGCAGATCCCATCCCTTTCCAGGGACCGAATCCTCGGCGGTACCACCCTTATTAATGTCCCCCTGCTCCGGGCATAGCCCCCTCGGGACGAACATTCTGCTTCTCCTACCGTTAACGCCGGTGCTGCGCTGCATTTCACCCGGTGGTCAACCCATTTTTACCGCTGCACCGCATCCACGCAAGAGAGCAGTATATTCCCAGGCTCATACAGGACTCCGAGGCAGGTTCCGGCAGCTTCGCATAAAAGCCTCACACCAGCGGCTCTCTCTCTGGAATGCTGTCTCTGTCGTACTATTCCTCTTCTTCGTCTGTCCACTATTTAACTCTGACACGATTGTAGTGCATGCAGGGGATATTTGTCAAGCTTAAAATACCATACGGTTTCCGCCGGTCCAGGTCTCCCCCGGGGCTGCCATCTGGGTATGAGGCCGCTCCGCCAGTTCTCCCTCATATCCGGCAAAATCACAGATACCGTACCAGGGTTCCAGGCAGACGTAACCGGCTCCGTTATCGGGATGGCTCCAGATTCCCCATACCGGGGCATCGCACTCCACCCGCACATATTCCCGGCCCTCTGCATCACACAGCCCTGCCGCTGTGATCCCGTCCTGATCAAAAATCAGGGCATCCGCAGCAAACAGCTCCTGGGTAATCGTAAAGCAGCTGTCTTCCAGCCGTATCGGCAGCAGCTCCTCTGTAATGACACCTTTGTCGTTTAACCGCAGGCTATACAGCTCCGCCGCCGGATCCACACCGTACAGCTTTACTTTCTGGCCGATCCGGCCGGCTTTCGTCCCCTCCGTCAACGGCGGGCAGGCAAAGGCCGCATGACCGCCCACGGAAAAATACATGGGCTTATCGCCGGTATTTTTCACATACCAGTTCTCCTGAATCCCGTCCGACTCCAGCACATAGGCAATCTCCAGGACAAAGGAGAAAGGATATTTTTCTCTCGTGACATCTGTGTCACATATCCGGAACCGAATGGAGTCGGCTTGCTGTTCCACCACGGAATATTCCACTCTCTGGCCGAAACCATGCTTATCCGCCGGATAGACCTTTCCCTCATAGGTAAACTGTTCTTTTTCCAATTTCCCAATAAAGGGGAACAGGAAAGGAGCCGTCTTAGCCCAATAAGCCGGATCAGCGCTCCACATATGCTCCAACCCCAGCTGCTTATCCCAGACTGACTTGATCTCTGCGCCCATGCTCTCCAATGTCACCTGAAATCTTTCGTTTTCCAATACATACCTCATAACGATACCTCTCTTTCCGTTAAATCCGTTTTTCCTATAATTCCATATCGTTTCTTTATACTCTGCAGCTCCGGCTTCGATCTCTTATCTTCTAGGATACACTAGGCGGAATATAATTGTCAATGCCGGATAAGGCTGGTTATACTATATGATATGAAATATTTTAACATAAATGAAATTTTCTTGTTGACATTCAGTGAAAATAGATTATAATCAAAACAAAGCAATAGATTTCCAAGGCTACGGCCATTCATTATTCTATGGAGTCTTAGACTCTATCATTGAAATCCTGCTTTTAAATACCACTATAGACAATTTAACAGGCAGGGAGCAAAATGATACGGTTTCCTGCATCAGGGAGGGACTGCATGGAACAAAAGAACGCTGCCGCAGCTGCGGCAGAGGAGGATACAGGACGGCTGCAATGGCATCCTGCATTCAGCTCCGCACTTCAGATCGAGTTGGCGGAGGACTGTGAGGAATTACAGGTGAGTACGGAGCATCAGCTCACGAGAAAGCCTCTGGTCATGGATGTACTGATTATAAAGAAGCATAAAGATTACCGATGTAAAAATCCGATTGCTGAATTTTTCAGGAAACACAATATCATAGAATATAAAAACCCGCAGGAATCCTACGGAATCCGTGATCTGTGCAAAACCCTGGCCTATGCGGGAATATACCAGTCAAACACCGAGAAAGAAAGGGATATCATTCCGGAGGAGATCACGGTCACGGTTGTCTGTGGGAGATATCCACACAAGGTAATACATTGGTTGAATGACAAGCATGGAGTAACCTTTCACTCCTGTGAACCGGGAATATATCGGCCAAATCCCGGCAGATACTTTCCCCTCCAGTTTGTCATCAACACCCAGTTGGATCCCGAACGATACAAGTGGCTCAGCAGACTCCGAAACAATCTGACGCTGGAAAATGACGTGAAGGTGCTGGCAGCAGAGTATAAGGGGAAAGAGAAAAGCCCGCTCTATGAGACGGCAATGGAACTCATTATGCGGGCCAATATGGATGTATATAAGGAGGCGACAACTATGTGTCAAGCGTTAAGAGAGTTATTTGCAGATGAATTGGAGGAAAGAGTAAGCGAAGGGATTAAGCAGGGTATTGAGCAAGGCATTGAACAGGGTATTGAGCAAGGTGAAAGCCGATTGGGACAGTTAATATCTTATTTACTTACAGATGGCCGCATCACCGATGTTCAGCAGGCGGCATCTGATGAAACCTTCAGGAGAAGATGCTATCAGGAATATGGGATTGCAAATTAGGGCAGTAAAATAATATATGGGATTACTTCACCTCTGCGGAGGCGGAGACTTAGAAGCAATCTGTAATTGAAGAATAACGGGGAGGTACCGGCAGCGGAGTATAGGAAGAATGTTAAAAGAGCTGCTGCACTAAGCAACAGCCCTTTTATTGTTAATACCTTAATTCGCTGTCCAACCACTTCCATTCCATGTCAGATTTACGGTGGTACTCCATACACCGCCGCTCTGTTCCTGATACTGGGCAGCCGTATCGCTGATCAGGAAACGTGAAGTATCATCTATATAGTACACTGTCCCGTATTCTGCCACGGTGGGACAATACATTACCTTGGGAACGGTGGTTCCGGTGATATTGGGCTCCACAAAATGAAACTCCACAGCACCGGCACAGCCCTTTACCGATGCCAACTCTTCACATGTCAGCTGATGTGTGCTATCAGAGGGACAGTTAAACCGAATACTGCCATCCCATTCCTCGTACGCAGTCAACTTACCAAAATAGGGATTATATTCGTATATTTCCTTTATAATGCCTCCATCGCCAGACGCTACAGCCATACATTCTTCTTTGTCTGCATCGGAAATTGAGAAAGTGATATAGTAATTCCCATCCACAGATGCCTGCTCTACCGGTGTGATATCTCTTCTGATGTCCAGCCTGTCATCTTCATCCTCATGCACAACACCTACAAAACGGTTCAGGTCTGTAAATCGATAGTCTGTTCCTTCCCATCCTTTATCAAACATAAAGTATACTCTGTAATCAGTTATGCTGTCCGCTCTTGTTACATATACCTTATTCGTGCGATTCCAGTCTGCATTCGCCGCATTTTTGAACTTAATCTGTACATCTTCAATCGTATGGGAACTTTCCAGTGTTATCTCTTCCCCCGCATGCGGCCCATATTCTACACGATACCAGACCGTAATATCATAACGTACCAGATCTGACCAGAATCCGGTCCACTCATTTCCATAAGAAAAATACGGTGAACTATATGCCATGGTATCTCCCCTGGCCCTCTCGGTATCAAGCACCATCGTCCAGGTATTAACATCGCCATATCCCGGCTCAACCTTAACAAAAGCTCCCGAGTCCGTCGTGTTAAAGAAATTGAAGCCGGCTTCACCGTCAACCTGCAGTCCGTTTGAGGCAAATCCTTTTATTGTCAGTTCGGCAGTACCCATAAAGCTTTTCGGCGTTGTACCCGGCCAGAAATAAGAATCATCCAACGCTAATCCAATATCCAGTCTGCCGTCTCTTCTCCAGGCCTGATACTCCAACTCCCAGATCCCTGTCACAGTATCGTATTTCAGTCCAGACTTATTCGTATCGTTTGTGCCGTCCGTTCCCTCAGGATGCAGTGCCGTACAGGTAACCACCAGCTTACGACCCTCTGTAATATTATTTTTTAACCGAATCTTAATATAGGGAGAATTACCCTCAACGCCCTGTTCAATTACTTCAAAATGATCGTCAAAGTTCAGGCTGGTAACACCCAATCCGCTATCCTCTGTGTAGGCATATGACCATGTTGCCGTATACGGATTCACATAGTCCACATCATACCAGGCGCCCGGTTCTTTCTCCAGATTTGTACCTGCCAGATTTGCCTTAATCTTATACACAGATCCTGCCTTATTCACATTGCAGATGGTCTTATAACCAATTACACTAACGGAACTGACCCGTCTGATATATACTGTCACACGAACAGGCTCCGTTATCGCAGGGTCACTGGCCTTAATTGAAAAGCTAAAAGAATCTGCTTTCTCATCAGGGCTTACATTTATTCGCACACAGCCGTTGGCAACATCTGAAACAGGTTTAGCACTGGCCGTTGCGCCAGTAAATGTAGTCTCGTCTATTAAAAATCCCTTATCTGATGTACCAGTCACCCTTACATTGAGTTCATAACTCTCTCCGGGCTCCAGTATCACTTTATCCTCCGCATAGATGCTTGCTGCGACACCTACACTTTCTCCCGTTACATCACTTATACCATTTCGGGGTGTCACATGGTAATCACTCTCATAAGATCTGTCACCCTCTTTGATAGTCAAATGGAAATCTACATTGCCATCAGCCGGTTTGGAGATTGAGAAATCTATTATATTTTCCGCCAGAATCTCCGGATCGCTAGTATCTTTAATATAGTATATAGCATTACCACTTTGATAAACTACATAGGTAACCTCACCGGAAGCTTCTTTCTTTATCACTTTCA
>JAGANP010000133.1 GCA_017624175.1 Lachnospiraceae bacterium
CTTAAGAGACTACCGTCCGTCTGGTAACAGGCGGAGCCATGTAAACCCCATCCGAAGCAAGACCAAAACGAAAGCGACAGGCTTGCCCGGCCTGCTTTCAGGTAGGTCGCTGGAGACACCTGGCAACAGGTGTCCTAGATAGATGATCGCTCAACGACATAACCCGGCTTATCGTTCTGCTTATTTGAAAAACCTCGGTATTTGCGGAAATACTGAGGTTTTTAGCATAGAGGGAAATTTGAGCAGTATGGCAGATGAGGCTTGCGATAGGCATGAGGAAAAGGATGAAGCAGATCAGGAAATGGCGTATTGCGGGGCTTATTCTATTGGCGGCAGGGATATTGGCGGCCTGTGACGCCCCGGAGACGGGAAGGGAACTCTCGGAAAATCTATCTCAGCCGGAGGCAGGAGCGCAGACGGAATTAACCGGATCGGAAGAACTCTCCCGGGAGATTTCCCGGGATGCGGATCCCCAGGCGTGCAGAGAGCAGGAGACAGATGATATGCAGCGGTATCTGCGTCAGGCAACGGTGCAGATCCAGGGGGCGAAATACCTGGGCAGCGGTGTGATCTGGGCGGCAGAGGAGGATTACCTGGTGATCGCCACCGCTGCCCATGTGGCAGAGGATAATGAACCGCTGACGGTGCAGTTTGTCCAGGGGGAACCTCTGGCAGCAGAGCCGGGGGCTGCGGCGGACCGGGTGGATCTGGCTTTTCTGCGGGTGGACCGCCGGCAGGTGCAGGAGCAGGGAATTCCCTGGCAGGCAGCACGGCAGGATCAGGAGGTCTGTGATGGGCTGGCAGCGGGGGAGGAACTTCTGATTATGGGGTCGATTGAGGAGACGGCGGATCGAATCTACAGCGGCAGTGTGACGGAGAGCTGGGTCTATCTGGAGGATTTTGATAATTATATGCTGCTGGGGCATGCCTATGCGATACCCGGGGTGTCCGGGGGCGGTGTATTTACGGCGGATGGAATCCTGGTGGGGATCCTCTGCGGCGGCAATGCTGCGGACGAGATTGCGGTGCTGCCTTACAGCGTCATGGCGGCAAACAGCAGCGGCTTATGGTAACGAACGGTTACAGTTTATGTAACAGTTCAGTCGAGAGCTTTCTGTTCGCACTTATTGCGCCATATCGCCGATAGGAATTTATCGGATGTGGACTCATATATTAAATTTGTTTTCCGAAGATCACTTTTTGAAGAAAAAAGTGGACTTCCTTGTGAATTATTTTCATATAGGTCCACTTCTGCCTTGCACACATACAAAAGAGGAACATTTAGTGGACCGGAGCGGGGCAAAAAAGGATAGTGGTCCATTTTCGGGAAGTGTTCCTTGCCCCTTCCTATGAGCAGAGGTCTGAACTGTTACCAGTTTATAAATATTTCCCATTTGCAGATATTGACAAGCCGAATAATTTGTTAGACAATAAAGAATAGCGGTTAGACAGCAGTAAACGGGGCGGGCAGCCTCCGGCGGGAACGGAATGGAGGCGAGGCATCTGGCGGACAAGTAGGACCACAGCGGCTGTCCGGCACCGGCGAGAATAGAATGCGTGGAAAGGAAGTAAAAATATGACAAAGATTGATATTGTATCCGGATTTCTGGGAGCCGGTAAGACTACATTAATTAAGAAACTGATTCAGGAAGCTCTGCAGGATACCCAGGTGGTGCTGATTGAGAATGAGTTTGGTGAGATCGGTATTGACGGCGGCTTTCTGAAAGACGCAGGGATTGAGATTAAGGAGATGAACTCCGGCTGTATCTGCTGTTCCCTGGTAGGAGATTTCGGGGCGTCCCTGAAAGAAGTGCTGACGACCTATCAGCCGGACAGAGTGCTGATTGAGCCCTCCGGTGTGGGCAAGCTGTCCGATGTGGTAAAGGCAGTGGAGAATGTGGCCGGGGATCTGGATGTGAAGGTCAACAGCGCCGTGGCAGTGGTGGACGCTTCCAAATGCAAAATGTATATTAAGAACTTCGGTGAGTTTTTTGTGAATCAGATTGAGCATGCGGGAACGATTATTCTCAGCAGAACCGGTAAGCTGTCCCAGGAGAAGCTGCAGGCAGCGGTGGAACTGATTCGGCAGTATAACAGCCAGGCGACGATCATTACGACCCCTTGGGAGGATCTGGACGGAAAGGCGATTCTGGAGACTATTGAGGGCGTGGATAACCTGGAGGATATGATGAAAGAGATGCTGGAGCATGCCGGAGAGCATGATCATGAGCACGGTGAGAACTGTACCTGCGGATGTCATGACCACGAGCATCATCATCACCATGATCATGAGGAAGAAGAGCACGAGCACCATCATCATGACCATGAGGAGGAAGAGCACGAGCATCATCATCATGACCATGAGGAGGAAGAGCACGAGCATCACCATCATGACCATGAGGAGGAAGAACATGACCATTGTCATCACCACGATCATGAGGATGAGGAGCATGAGCATCATCATCACTATGATGAGAACGGTGTCTGCAGCTGCGGCCATCATCATGAGGAAGAGCATCATCATGATCACCATGGCCATCACCATGCGGACGAGGTATTTGGCAGCTGGGGTATGGAGACGCCCAACACCTATACCGCAGAGGAGATTGAGAAGATTCTGTCAGCGCTGGACAGCGGCGACTATGGCATGATCCTGCGTTCCAAGGGCATGGTGCCCGCCGGGGACGGCAGCTGGATATACTTTGACTATGTGCCGGAGGAGCATGATCTGCGCAGCGGCAAGCCCGAGGTGACCGGTAAGATCTGCGTCATCGGTTCCCAGTTAAAAGAGGAGAAGCTGGCAGAACTGTTCCGTAAATAAGCTCAGGCTGCAGGAAGGATTGGAGGAGATGCACCGTATGAAACCGGTCTATATCATAAATGGTTTTTTAGAGAGCGGAAAGACAGAGTTTATCACCTATACCATTGCGCAGCCTTATTTTCGGATTCAGGGCAAGACTCTGATTATCGCCTGCGAAGAGGGCGAGGTGGAGTACGAGGAGGAACTGCTGCGCAGATGTAATGCTGTGCTGGAGGTCATCGAGGAGGAAGAAGACTGTAATCCCAGCCATCTGATGGAGCTGGAGAAGAAGTACAAGCCGGAACGCATTATTATAGAGTACAACGGTATGTGGAACTTTAAGAACCTGAAGCTGCCCTGGCACTGGCGTGTGGAGCAGCAGATCACCACGATTGACGGCTCCACTTTCCCTATGTATTACACCAATATGCGTTCTCTGCTGGCGGAGATGGTGAGAAAGTCGGAAATGATTATTTTTAACCGCTGCGACGGCATCCAGGAGCTGAATGTCTATAAGCGCAATATCAAGGCAGTGAACCAGGGCGCAGATGTGATTTTCGAGGATTCCAACGGTGAGATAGATGAGATCTTCGAGGAGGATCTGCCCTATGATCTGCAGGCGGAGATCATCGACTTAAATGATGAGGGCTATGGGATCTGGTATCTGGATTCCCTGGATCATCTGGAGCGCTATGAGGGCAAAACGATCCGTTTTACTGCCATGGTGCTGAAGCCGGACAGCGTGCCCAAGGGGTACTTTGTGCCGGGGCGCATGGCTATGACCTGCTGTGCGGAGGATATGGCTTTTCTGGGCTTTGCCTGTCAGTACGATGGAGCAGACGCTCTGAAACAGAAAGAATGGGTGCTGGTAACGGCCACGGTGAAGAAAGAATATTGGAAAGACTACGAGGGGGAGGGCCCCGTCCTGCATGCAATTTCCGTGGAAAAGACCAAGGCGCCGAAAAACGAAGTGATCAGCTTTACTTAAAGGAAGGTATAGATGCCCCGCCGGACCACCTGTGAAGATGGGAGGAGGGGCATATCTGTTTAGGCGGAGGAAGGGTTATGGAAGCCACAAAGGAAATCCAGCAGTTAAAAAGCCGGTTCAGGGATCTGGCAGATCGCTCCTACCGGCAGAACGTTTATTGCTTCTCCGGTTTCCTGGGATTGAGTGAGCAGGATCTGTTCTGGACCATGGAGCGGGAACTGCATTATTGCCGTTATGCTCTTTGGGGCGGCTACGAGGGGGCAGAACGGAAAATGGTGCGTTTTGGCAGCCCGGAGGAATTGGGCTACGAGGAGGAGTACCCCATTGTCTGTGTCCATATTACGCCGGTTCTGGCGAAATTTGCCGATGCTTTAAGTCATCGGGATTTCCTGGGAGCGCTGATGAATCTGGGGATTGAGCGCAGCACGCTGGGAGATATCCGGGTGGGGGAAAAGGAAGCCTATCTGTATTGCCTGTCGGGTATGGCGGATTACATTTGCGAGCATCTGGATCAGGTAAAACATACCCGTGTAAAATGCAGCGTGGTGTCAGAGATGGCGGATGTGCCCCAGGAGGAGCCCCGGGAGCTGGAGGTGCAGCTGCCGTCCCTGCGGATTGATGTCTGTCTGGCCAAGGTCTATCATCAGTCCAGAGAGGAGATTCTGGAGTGCTTCCGCAGCGGCAGGGTCTATGTGGACGGCAGGCTGTGTGAGAATAATTCCCGGCAGCTGAAAGGCGGCGAGACTGTGAATCTGCGGGGCCAGGGGAAGTTCATTTTTACCGGGGAGCTGCGGGAGACCCGCAAGGGAAAGCTTTCTGTCAAAATAAAACTTTATCAATAAGCAGCGGAACTTAAAACTGCGGAACTTAAAACTGCGGAACTGAAAATAGGAGGAACACTTGTGTATACATATTCGGCAATTCAATGGCTCTTTTTCTTTTATTTTTAATGCTTTTTAGGCTGTTGCATAGAATCCACCTATGTGTCCCTGCATCAGAGACGGCTGGTAAACCGGGGCTTTATGCGAGGACCCTTTCTGCCGTTGTACGGCAGCGGAGCCATCATGATGCTGGTGGTGTCCATGCCTTTTCAGGATAATCTGTTTCTGGTGTATCTGGCGGGATGCATTGGGGCTACGGCACTGGAATATGTTACCGGGGTAACGATGGAAGCGCTGTTCAAGGTGCGGTATTGGGATTATTCCGATAAGAGGTTTAATTTTCAGGGGCATATCTGTCTGGGCACCTCCCTGGCATGGGGGCTGCTTACCGTGTTGATGACCCGGATAGTTCATAAGCCGGTGGAGCTTCTGGTACTGGCGATCCCGGGAAAGATACTGGCTGGAATTACACTGGTGCTGACGATTTATATTGCCTGTGATTTTGCCCTGTCCTTTAAGGCTGCTCTGGATCTGCGTGATATCCTGATTATGATGGATAAGGCCAAGGAGGAAATGGTGCGTATTCAGAAGCGCCTGGATGTAATTATTGCTCTGGCGGACAATGATATCCAGACCCGCAAGGATGAGTGGACCCAGGCCAGTGAGGCACGAAAGGCGGCATCAGTAGAGCAGAGAGCGAAGTTTAATGAAAATATGGCGATGAAGATGGAGGATCTGAAAGCCGGAATTGAGAGTAAATTCGGCAGCCTGAAACAACGCATCCTGGAGAAACCCTCCGCTTACAAGGAGAGTATCCGGGAGGAGATTGGCGATCTGCTGGTAAAATACCGTGTCAATACGGAGAAGCGGGAGGGGCTGGGACGCATCCGGGGCTTCTATAAACGGAACATGATCCGCTCTAACCCGACCATGACTTCCAAGGTATTTAAGGAGGCATGGGAGGAATTGAAGAGAAATATGGAGTACAATCCGAAACAGGAAGAGGAGCAGGACGAAAAATAGAAATAAAGAACACTGTGTAGTATTATATATCCGGGCGGATCTGCCGAAATATACAGTAACATAAAAATGCGCACCGGCACAGGGAAGTGCCGGGCAGAGACATAAGGATGTGTAAAAGATGAGGATTGGAGAAGCCCTGATTGCTTACCGCAGTGAGCGTAAGCTGCTGGTGCAGCAGCAGCGGGAATTATGCCAGCAAAGGAATTCGTTGGAGAAGCGGATGACTGCCGTGCCGAACGGACAGGATATTTTTGGCCGGGAGGCTGCCACGCTGGAGCTGTCCATCGACCAGACGAGGGAGCGCTTTGAGGAGAACCTGAAAGTACTGGATCGTCTGATTGAGGAAGAAACGGCGGTATTTAATGGAGAAGTTGCAAGGCAGCAGAGTGATGTGATGCAGGAATATGCGGAGGATCTGGTGAAGATCATGGAGGTGGCACGCCGGATTTCCAACGGAGATATTGTGCCGGCAACGGACGAAAAGAAGCTGCTGGACTACAGCTTTGAGCTGTATCAGGCTGCCAAAAATATGGGTTCCATAGCCCGCCGGAAAGACAGGGAGGAATACGATTCCCTGTGGGAGGATGAGGACGAGGAGCAGCAGGAGTATGATCCGGAGGGCAAGGCTTTCAACGCAGAGACGGATGTGGAGCTGCCTGCATCCATGACGGGCGGCGGAGAGAGCAGTGCAGCCGTCGGCGCAGCGGAGGCATGAAAACAGAATTACGTGTGAAAAACCCCGAGTATGAAAATGCCCGGGGTTTTTCTTTGGAAACTTATGCGGTGCAACCGGCAGCTTGCGTTTGCAGCTCTTGTGAAAGGCCGCATTTGTGATAAACTATTACTTGTTTAAATCAGGATGCAATATTGCAGGGGGAGGTAAGCTTGAGGATCACAATAGATATCAATGAAGAAGTAA
The DNA here is from genome assembly GCA_017624175.1 of Lachnospiraceae bacterium. Lineage (GTDB taxonomy): Bacteria > Bacillota > Clostridia > Lachnospirales > Lachnospiraceae > Acetatifactor. The sequence goes on from JAGANP010000133.1 coordinate 6,612, forward strand.
GGGAAACAGAAATCCGTATCTGCTGTAACCGGTTGACGCCGGAGATTGAAAATATGATGGCAACCCTGCGCATTATGAATCAGCAGATGGTGGTCACAAAAGAAGAGGTAAGCTATCTGCTGGATGTCAGCAAAATTTCCTATATTGAGGCACTGGAGCGGAAAACCTTTGTCTACACCCAGGAGGATGTGTATGAGTCTAAGATGAAGCTGTATGAGATGGAGGAGAGGCTGTGCCAGAGCGGATTTTTCCGAGTCAGCAAATCCTGTCTGGTGCATCTGCAGTTTATTCAGTCCATCCGGAATGATGTGGAGAGAAAGCTGCGTCTGACCCTGAAAAACGGAGAGCAGATCATGGTCTCCAGACAATACGCCGAGGAAATCAAAAAAAGATTGGGGGTAAGATAGATGAATAAGAAGAACACGGTATGGGACTATCTGACGCATATTATGGTGGTCTGGGGAATCTCTTTGCTGAGTATTTCTGTGTTCGCCTTTCTGTTTGGTGAGAATGGAAAAGGGTACTCCTCTATTTTTTCTCTGGGCAGCGAGGGAATTTCTCTTGCCACACTGGCGCAGTTTTTCCTTTTGGCAGTTATGATTACCACTCTGCGCTGGGTGTTTTTTACGGATGGTCTGATCAAGCGGCTGCCGATTGCAGCAAGATGTATATGGATGGTTGCAGGGGTGATCCTGACGGTGGGAGTTCTGGCAGCTGTTTGCGGATGGTTTCCGGTCAATCAGGTCATGCCCTGGTTGATGTTCCTGATCTGTTTTTTTGTCTGTGCGGCAATCAGTGTGGCGGTATCCGTCCGGAAAGAAAAAAACGATAATCAGAAAATGCAGGAGGCCCTGGAGCGTTTAAAAGGAGAAGAAGCGAAATGAATCAGGCAATCGGCGTACAGGATCTGAGCCATAGCTTTGGCGGAAAAATTGTGTTGGACCATCTTGATTTCCAGGTGGAAAAGGGGGAAATATTCGGGTTGCTGGGGCCATCAGGCGCAGGAAAGACCACACTGATCCGGATTTTGACAGGACAGCTGAAAGCTACTGCCGGGAGCTGTGCCGTGCTGGGTGTTTCCTCCGCAGATATGACGGGCAGGCAGTATCGGCAGATTGGTATGATGATGGATCATCTGGGCTTATATGAAAGAATGAGCTGCTATGATAATCTGAGATTCTATCAGATGCTGGATGGCAGAAAAAGCAGAGATATTAAGGCATTGCTGGAGCAGGTCGGCCTGGGGAGGCCGGAAAAACGCCGGTCATGAATTGCTCAAAGGGCATGAAAAACCGTCTGGCATTTGCCCGGGCGATCCTGCGGCGGCCGACGATTCTGTTTCTGGATGAGCCCACCAGCGGACTGGATCCCACGACAGTGGAAGCCATTCATAAGCTGATTCTGGAGGAAAAGCAGCGGGGAACCACGATTTTTCTGACTACCCACAATATGTACGAGGCAGAAAAGCTCTGTGATCATATTGCACTTCTGAATCACGGAAAGATCGTGGAGTCCGGTGCCCCCGCTCAGATCTGCAGACGCTATAATCATCAGAGAAAGATCAGGATTCATCTGCGGGATGGTCAGGACGTGGCGCTGGCTCACACCAGGGAGTGCGGGGAAAAGCTGGCGGCCTATTTTCAGAGTGAACTGGTGGAGAGCATCCATTCTACGGAGCCGAATCTGGAAACCGTATTTATGGAATTAACAGGGGGAAATCTGGCGATATGAGCAATCACATTGGTGCAATTCTCTGGAAACAAATCAAAGATACCATTAAAAATAAAACGATTCTGATTCAGTTTCTGATGTTTCCGCTGATAACGGTGGTGATGGAAAATGCAGTCAGTATTCCCGGTATGCCGGAGCATTTTTTTACCAATTTGTTTTCTGTCATGTATGTGGGAATGGCTCCGCTCACCAGCGCTGCTGCGATTATTTCTGAGGAAAGGGAGAAGAACACCCTCCGGGTGATGCAGATGTTCAATGTAAAAGCAGCAGCACTTCTGATCGGAAATGCGATCTATATTATTTCCCTGTGCATGCTGGGCTCTCTGGTGATCGGAGCAGCGGGCGGCTATCGGGGGAGGGAACTGCTGGTCTTTATGCTGCTTATGCTTCTGGGCCACGGCTGCTCTTTCCTTTTGGGGGCGGCTATCGGTGCTCTTTGCCGCAGCCAAATGGCAGCCACCTCCGTCACTGTTCCGGTGATGATGGTGCTTTCTTTCCTGCCCATGCTCTCCCTGTTCAATGAAACAATCAGAAAACTGTCAAAATATCTCTACTCCGAACAGCTGTATCTGATGGTAAATACGGTTTCGGAGCTTCGGCTGACGGCAGAAAACGGAATCATCATGGCCTGCAATATTCTGCTGATCACAGGTGCGTTTCTGGCGGTATATTGGAAAATAAAGCAGGATGGATAAAGGAATTGATGATGTGGGGCTGCACGGTTATTGGAGTATGCCTGCGATATCTTCAAGCTTCCATTCTTTCGCAGGAAGAATCAGGCTGCAATCCGGCAGGAGCTCGTGAATGATGCGCAGTTCCAGCTGTTGTCTGTTCTGAAAATGGGAAATCATATCCTCGAAGCTCTTATAGCCGTGCTGCATTCCATAGGGAGAATGGATGAGGTACTCCAGCATCAGGGGATACCATAGGGGATTTCCGTCCTGATCGGAGCGTTCCTTTTGGATCGTTCTGATATTTTCCTCAATTCTGTCGCTGTACAGATAGAGCAGCAGGAAATGTTCCTTTTTCACATGGGGCAGCAGCCTGCGGTAAAAGGATAGGATTTCCTCATCGCTGAGCTGGTGAAAAAGGAGCAGCTCTTCCATGATATTCTGTAAAAAAGAGCATTCAAACAGATATCCGGTTCCGCAGAACCGGTGATACCGGTCTGAAATGATCTGTTCCAGTTCTTCCAGAGATTTTCTGCCGTTATAGATTTCGTACCGCTCCAGATCCTTATGAAAATGCGGAATATCGGTGAGGATTCCGGTGTAGGATACAATATAGTGATTTCCCTCTTTTACCGTATGAGCCTCAATCTCTTTACGGATCGGCGCATACCGCTCCAATATTCCGGCGTATTCTTTGTCAGTCATCCAGGTACACCAGGCCAGTTCCACGGGGGAATAATCTCCCTCCCGGCAGACCCGATAGTCGGGCCTCTGTTTTGCGATCTCCTGCAGAAGGGTGGATTTCCCCATGCCCTGAATCCCCTCTATAAATATATTTTTCATGCTAATCCCTCCTAAATTTCTATGATCTGCGTTGCCACTCTTTCCCGGAAGCAGGCGTCGTGCTCCACAAACAGCATGGTGGGCTCATAGGTCAGAAGCAGCTTCTCGATCTGCATTCTGGAAAATACGTCAATGTAATTCAGCGGTTCGTCCCATACATACAGGTGCGCCGGAGTCAGCAGGCTTGCAGCAAGCAGTACTTTCTTTTTCTGTCCCTCGGAATAGTCTTCCATAGGTTTGCAGAATTGTACCCGTTCCATATCCAGCTGCCGCAGTACAGCGCAGAACAGGCTCTCTTCCAGCTGATGGTTGCTGCAGAATGCGGAGATGCTTCCTTTCAGCAGGGAAGTATCCTGGCTTACATAGGAGAGGATCAGACCGGAGGCAGTTTCGCAGCTGCCGGATTCAATAACGGGCACACCGGTATCCACAGCGCCTGCCTTTTCCAGGAGCCGTCTCAGCAGGGTAGACTTGCCGCAGCCATTCTGCCCATGCAGGGCGATCCGCTGCCCTCTTTGGACGCAAAAGGTCAGGCCGGTGAAAACCGGCTGTGCTGCATCCGGATACTTCACGGCATAATCCCGCACTTGCACCAGGGTCTCTTTGGGGTGAACCAGTGGCCTGAGCTTTAAGTCCACCGGCGGCTCCAGATCTGCCAGAAGTCCCTCTTTCTCGGCGATCTCCCGATGAATCCGTTTTTCTGTCTGCTTGACCTGGCTCTGCAGCTTCTTAGTCTTGGCACCGATATAGGCTCTGGTATTTATGTACCGATCATGTTCCCTGACCGGATCAAAGCCGATCTTGGTGCGTTCATTCTGATCCGCCCATTCTGCAGTGCGGGCCGCTGCCTGTCTGAGCGCAGAGATTTCCCGGAGATGCTTTTCATTCTCTGCAGTGGCAAATTGATCCTTCCGGCGCTTGTTTTCCCACCAGCTGGAAAAGTTGCCGCTCTGCACCTCAATGGTCCTGCGGTTCAGTACCAGTACATGGTCAATGCAGGCGTCCAGCAGATCCCGGTCATGGGAGACCAGGATAAAGCCTTTCTTGGCTGATAAATAGTGTTTCACGATCTCTCGGGCTTCCTGATCCAAATGATTGGTGGGCTCATCGATCAGCAGGAAATCATTTTCCCCGGAAAATAATATGGCCAGCAGCAGCTTGGTGCGCTCGCCGGGACTTAAGGTGGCAAACGGCCGGTACAGGACTTCCGCATCTTCCTGCAGATCATTCAGCTCCCGAAGTACACGCCACAATTCGCAGGAGCTCTTAAGCGCTTCGATAAACTCTGCGGCGGGCAGCTGCAGCTGTCTGGCGGTAATGGGATAGGGGAAATAATCAAACACCGCCGGGGTGCTGATGGTTCCGCTGTAGGGGTATTTCCCCAGCAGCAGATTCAGAAAGCTGGTTTTCCCCTTGCCGTTGCGGCCGATAAATCCCAGCTTCCAGTTGGTATCAATGGAAAAAGAAACATTTTCAAAAATAGGATCGAAGCTTCCCTCATAGGAGAAAGTCAGATCTGTTACACGAATTTGCGACATATGCAGCACTCCTTTCCGGGTTCCTGCGACATATGCCTGACCGTGGGTCACGGGCATAAAAAAGGAACCATTTGCTGCCAAATAGCCCCTTTACGCCTGATAACCTCATATGAATCCTGATTTTTGTACACAAAAAAGAGAGGTTATGAGAACA
>JAGANP010000015.1 GCA_017624175.1 Lachnospiraceae bacterium
GAGAAGTATGCGGATCAGAAGATGGGAGCCAGACCCTTAAAGCGGGCGATCCAGTCCGTGGTGGAGGATGCCCTGGCCGAGGAGGTTCTGAAAGGCAATGTACAGCCGGGAGATACGGTGTCTGCGGGCTTCAAGCAGGATAAGGTAACCTTTACCGTGAAGCAGAGGTAAATATGGCACAGGCAAAAAACAAATCAGTATTTTATTGTCAGAACTGCGGTTATGAATCTACAAAATGGATGGGATAGTGCCCCGGCTGCAGGGAATGGAATACCTTTGTGGAGGAGGCTGTCAGTACGGCCTCCTCAAAAAACAGGGGAAAGGACCCGGCGGCAAGGAAAAGCAGCCCGGCGGTACTGGCGGATATTGCGATCCGGGAGGAAGCCAGAGTAAAGACGCAGATTGCGGAACTGGACCGGGTGCTGGGCGGCGGTATCGTGCAGGGCTCACTGACCCTGGTGGGCGGTGACCCGGGTATCGGCAAGTCCACCCTGCTGCTGCAGACCTGCAGGCAGCTGGCGGCAGACGGGCATAAGGTACTTTATATTTCCGGGGAGGAGTCCCAGATCCAGATTAAGATGCGGGCGGATCGGATCGGCAGCTTTTCAGACCGGATGCTGCTGCTGTGCGAGACCAATCTGGATGAGATAGCAGAGGTGATCCGCCGGGAGGCTCCGCAGATCGTGGTCATTGACTCGATCCAGACCATGTATAATGAGAATGTTTCCGCAGCCCCGGGCAGCGTGTCCCAGGTCAGAGAATCCACGGGAATGCTGCTTCAGCTGGCTAAGGGGCTGAATATCTCCATCTTCATTGTGGGGCATGTGACCAAGGAGGGAACGGTGGCGGGCCCCAGGGTGCTGGAGCATATGGTGGATACGGTGCTGTATTTCGAGGGAGACAGACATGTGTCCTACCGGGTTCTGAGAGGGGTGAAGAACCGCTTTGGCTCCACCAATGAGATCGGGGTTTTTGAAATGCGGCAGGAGGGGCTGGTGGAGGTTCACAACCCTTCGGAGTATATGCTGGAGGGCAGGCCGGAGGGAGCCAGCGGTTCCGTGGTGGCCTGTGCCATGGAGGGCACCCGCCCGCTGCTGCTGGAGATTCAGGCGCTGGTATGCCACAGTAATTTCGGTATTCCCAGGCGCCAGACCACGGGGACGGATTTCAACCGGGTCAACCTGCTGATGGCAGTGCTGGAAAAGCGCTGCGGCGTGCAGCTGTCGGGCTGCGACGCCTATGTAAATATTGCAGGCGGTATGAAAGTTCAGGAACCGGCCATAGATCTGGCCATTGTGCTGGCCACAATTTCCAGCTTTAAGAACCGGGAGATCAGTCCCAGGCTGGTGGCTTTCGGGGAAGTGGGCCTCAGCGGAGAGGTCCGGTCCGTCAGCATGGCGGCCCAGAGAGTGGCGGAAGCCCGTAAACTGGGCTTTGATACCTGCATTCTTCCGGCGGTATGTATGAAAGGGCTGGAGAGCGACGGAAAGATGAAGCTGATCGGCGTCAGAACGATCCAGGAAGCGGTGAATGCCATAGTATGAGGTTTGTTTATGAAGCGTTTTTTGTAAAAAATACTGGACAAACCTCGAATCCTGGTGTATACTGAGGATGTTCAGTTGAAAAGCTGAACTGGTAATTACCATAAATTCCGGAAGAATTCCCCTTTTACACAGATGCAGCCGCTGTTTCCCCAGCGGCTGCATCACTTTTCTCAATATTTGCCTGCAAAATCCGTTCCTGTTTCCTCCTGCAGCTTGCGCTGATACCGTTCAGGATGCTCTTTCATCTCCAGCATGGTATGAAAGGCGCTCCATACCAGTCGGTCCTGGTCATAACGATTCATCTCATCGGGCCGGTCCAGAAACGCTTTAAAATGATCTACCTGCCATACCAGGAGGTCCGCAACGGTATATCCTGCCACCTGATGCCTGCACAGAAAGTTCTGATGCCGGTAATAGTAACACAGCTCCTCCTGAATATCTTCGTACTCCTCCAGCTTTGCAGCAAACATCTCTGCCTGTTCCGGGGACTGTCCTGCGCATTCTGTCAGCTTTACAGCCCAATCTCTGATCTCCTTTATCATGCTTTCCGGCCTCCTTATTCTCATAGCCGTTCCGCCCGCACCATTCCCGAAGCCGCATCTGCAGATTCGTCTGTATGGCGGAACTGTTAAAAAATTTGCAAAAATTTGAAAAATATACTTGCGCAAGCTATCCAATGTATGCTATAATAGCTTAAGACAGTTGAGAAATGCTCCTATATGGGAATAGTACAGCGCTAGTGCGGCGGTCTCCAAAAC
>JAGANP010000134.1 GCA_017624175.1 Lachnospiraceae bacterium
GATCGGCACCACATTACCGTCGGAATCCGTCTGCACCAGCTCCTCACCGTTGACATAGAGCTGTGCTTCAAGCATGGTTCCATCCGTGCTGACCTTGGAGGAATCCACCACCAGAACGACGTTCACCCACTCCTTTAAGTGCTCATTGGCGCCACTGGGCGCCCATGCCGGCCAAAGTCCATCATTTAACTCATCATATGCCCAGATGCAGGGGAAAGCAGCGCCGTCCGTATTCCACTCCGCTCTGGTAATATTCAGATAATGCTGGCCGCCGGTAGCGTCACCATGCACATCCGGCCCAAACTGAACGGTGGGCATGTAATTGGCAAATCTGGTGGCATACATCCAGAAAGAAACCGTATAGGTGTCGCCTACGCCGTTTACATCAGTCAGTTTATAACCGGTAATGCCATCGGTGTAGATCGCATCGCCCTTTACACCGGGGATAAAAACGACGTCCTTATCGGCAGCAGACAGAATCGGATCTGCTGCAGTATCCTGAGCGGTGGGCTGGATGCCGTCCGTTCCGTCCGCCTCGTCAAAGGAATAGTAATATACCGGAGTGGGAATCTCCTCGCTTGCCACCTCGGCAGGCTCTTCTTCCGAACTCTCGGCGGATTCCACTGTGGACTCCTCAGTGGATTCGCTGCTGACCTCTGCGCTGCCCTCGGTATCTGCCGTGTCTCCGCAAGCGGCAAGAGATACCACCATTATGGTGCTCAGAAGAACGCTTAAAAGCTTCTTTTTCATTGTTTTTTCCTCCTATTTTTAGTTCCGCAGTTTCCCCTCCGGCACCGGAGAGAAAACTGCTGTTTTTAATATTTACTGTGCAAATGAATCTACCACTGCCTGATACTTCGCCAGATCCTCATCGGAGAGCACATTGTAGCCGCTGGGTCCGAAATAGGAGATCATTGCCTCTGCGTGATAGTAGTTGGCCTGCTCAGTGGCCTCCTCTGTGTAGTCGGCTGCCTTTGCAGTACCCTGATCCACCTTGTCATGGATGGCCAGACTGTTAAAGTACTGATCGCAGAAGTTCCAGTATCCGGCAATGCTGTACCAGCCATAAGGAACCGGTCTGGTAATGCTGTCAAAATAATCATCCCAATAAGCCTTGTGATCTGCGTCCTGGGGGAACAGCGCCTTGTAGCCCTCCCATACCTCCGTATCCAGTGTGATGGGCACGGGCATGTTGGAATGCTTCAGCGCTACGCCGGAAGCATTGGTGATGGATTCGTCGCTGTAGATCTCCAGACGGGCTTTCCAGCCGTCAACGCCCCATCCCATGAACTTCAGCAGCAGATATGCTTCATAAGGATGCTGGCAGGAGGTGGATACGCCGCCCATGTACATGTTGGCAATGATATTGTGCTCTTTCTCATCTACCACATTGGGGGTTACATAGGGAACGATATCCAGACCATAGGTCTCCTGATAGTCATCCACACCCCACAGGTTCTGATAGGACCAGAAGCCCTCAGAGAATACTGCCACATGTCCGCTGGCACCGAACCAGGTACTCCAGTCGCCGGACCAGTCCTCCATCTCCTGGGTATTCTGCTGCGGGGCCACATAGCCGCCCAGCTTCAGATCGGAGAACTGCTGCTCACCGATAGCCCAGTAGGACAGGTCGAAGTCTTCGCCGTTAAAGCCGAACTCGCCCTTGATGGCTCTCTCGTCAGGGGAGCAGGCAGCAATTCCATACAGGGAATCCAGTCGGTTGTAATACCCCAGACCAAAATACTTCATGCCGGTACGGTCATCCACGGTGGCATCCTTAATCAGCTGGATCATCTCCTCCCAGGTCCAGTCGGTTCTGGGCATTTCCAGATTCAGCTTCTCAATCACATTTCTGTCAATAAAGATTGCGCTGGGCTGATACCAGGTGGGCATCGCATAACGTACCTCCGTGTCAAACTTACCGATACCGTATTCCTCAATAGTAGCCATCAGATTGGCAGTCTCCGGATCGTTCTCCACATATTCCGTGATATCCCGCCAATACATATTGGCCAGAGCCGTATCGGAATCGGTGCCGGAAAATA
>JAGANP010000135.1 GCA_017624175.1 Lachnospiraceae bacterium
CACGGTGATGGTTCTGGCGCTGTTCTCACGCTCCTTGTTGATCTCGGCGTCGATCTCTGTCTCGGTAACCTCCAGATCCGCAGCCTCGACCTCCACGCCCTTATACTTGCCCAGAGTTACTTCCGGCTTCAGAGCCACCTCGGCGGTAAAGATAAAGGGCTTGCCTGCCTCAATCTGCACCACGTTGATCCTGGGCTGGGATACGATGGGCTCCTCACAGCTCTCCAGTTCTCGCCCATATGCCTCGGGAATCAGGGCATTGGCAGCATCCTCATAGAACACTTTCCTGCCGTACATCTGCTCGATCAGCTTGCGGGGCGCCTTACCCTTGCGGAAACCGGGAACACTGATGCGGCTCTTGCTCTTCTGGTAAGCTGCCTCGATGGCCTTGTCCAGCTCCTCTGCGGGAACCTCGATGGTCAGCCTGGCCATATTTTTTTCCAATTTTTCAACCTGTAAACTCATTGTTACCTTTCCTCCTTCATTGCCTCTGTATCTTCACATGCCTGCCGCCGGGCAGACATAATCACAGTCATTTTGAAATTATATCATAGAATGGAGGGGGATGCAAATGTTTTTTCACAGGATGCCCAATTCCCTGCATTTATTCACGGCAGACTCCTGATTCTGTCTGGCAGCCTCACGATACCAGTATTCCGCCTGTTCCCTATTGCGTTCCACGCCGAAACCATCCGCATAGCACTCTGCAAGATTGTATTGTCCGTCACGGTCGCCATGCTCCGCCGCCCTCCGGGTCCAGTAAAAGGCTTTTTCCGGATCCTGCTCCGTGCCCAGTCCATGAGAATAGAAATACCCCACCTGGCATTCCGCCAGGGGGATATCCCTGCTCAGCCAGGGCCAGATGCCCTAAAAAGCACTTTTCATATTCCTGCGCCTTAAAGTATTTTTCAATCAATTCATCACAGATGGTCAGCTCTCTGCAGGGCTGATAATACTTACTTGCCATTTTCTTCTCTCTCCGGGCGCTCCTGTACTTTGTAATATCCTGCGGCATTTGCCGGAATCCTGATCCGGCCGTCCGCTGCAGTGATCTCTCCCCCGAAGCTGTAGACCGTCTCCGTGGGAACCAGCGCACAGGCAAAACTGGCCTCTCTGTCCGAGGGATTCAGGATCACCAGAAGCTTTTCCCCGTCCATGCTTCTGACATAGGCCAGGGGATAAGCGTTCTTCTCCGCATACCGGAACTCGATCTCTCCCCGGCTCTGCAGCGCCCTGTGGGACTGGCGGATGGCAATCAGCTTCCGGATCTCGCTTCGGAGGGAATCCGGATCCGCCATCTGGGCCTGGGCCGTAGGACGATCCCCGGCCTCATCCTGGGGGATATACAGCAACGCCTTTGCCGCAGTGGAAAAGCCTGCGTTGGTGGTGCTGTCCCACTGCATGGGCGTGCGGGAACCCGTTCTGTTATAGCCGCCCTCCACGGAAACCAGATTCTCCACATAACGCATGCCGATCTCATCCCCGTAATAGATAAAGGGAGCGCCGGGCATGGAAAGCAGGAAAGCAAAGGCGATTTTCTGCTTATCTCCGTGGATGGTCCGTGCCAGCCTGTCCATATCATGATTGCCGGAAGGGATACAGATTAACCCCTTATGCTCCGACTTTTCATAGTTCTCGATATATTTTTCCGCAAAAGCAGAGACGTCGCCCTCCCCTGCAAAAAACGGCTTCTCGCAGCGGAACAGGTCATTATAATGGGACGGTCCGAAGTGCAGCAGGAAATCCATATGAAAACCGCCCTGCAGGCTCTTGTCCGGCTCCCCCCACTCGGAGACCATGGCGGCATCGGGGAACTCTGCGTCCAGAAATTCCCGGATATTCTGCCACAGCTTTATGGTGCCTCTGCCGTCCTCATCCCGCTTCACCAGGGAACCGGCCATATCCACCCTGAACCCGTCGCAGCCCATTCCCAGCCAGAAACGCATAATGTCCTTCAGTGCTTCACGGGTGGCTATGGCTCCCGGCGCATCCATGGGCTGCTGCCAGCTTTTTTCCGGCTTATAAAAACCGTAATTCAGGGCAGGCTGATGGCTGAAGAAATTCACAATACAGCTGCCGTCCCGATCGGAGATCCCCCGCAGAGAACCGTATCCCGCCGGTTCCTCCCAGATGCTGTCCGTCCATACATAACGGTCCGTAAACTCGTTTTTCTCTGCTTTCATGGATTCCTGAAACCAGGGGTGCTCCACAGAGGTATGTCCCGGAACCAGATCCAGCAGCACATGCATGTCCCGCTGATTGGCCTCGTCAAACAGATGCTTTAAATCCTCGTTGGTACCGTAACGGGGCGCCACCTTACAGTAATCGGACACATCATAACCCGCATCTCCGAAAGGCGAATCGAAACAGGGATTGATCCATATGGCATTGCAGCCCAGGTCCCTGATATAGTCCAGTTTTTCGATGATACCGGGAATATCCCCGATCCCGTCCCCATTGGTATCGTTAAAGGACTGGGGATAGATTTCATAAAATACGGCATTGTCAAGCCATTTCGGTTGTCTGCTCATGATTACTTCCTCCTTATGGTTTTCCTTGTGAGCCGCTGAGGCTTTTCCTTGATAAGGATAGAATAATACAAATTGCTCCCGATTTCTACCAGTAAAATCTTAATTTTTTTGACGCCGAAACAGCTACTGCCTGCTGTAGATCACCTTGCTGCTGACGCCGGGCAGCATGCCGATCTTGCCGGAAAGGGCGCTGATCTGCTCCTGGGGACCGTCCATCATAATGCTGATCAGATTCATGCCTCTCTCCCTGTAGGGCAGGCCCATGCGGCCGATAATATACCGGCTGTAATCATGCAGCAGTCCATTGAGGCGCTCCACAGAGGCCGGTTCGCTGACCACAATCCCGATCATGGCTACCCGGGTCTGCTGTTCCGTAGGCTTTTGTTCTTTTTCCTGCATCCGTTCCACCTGTTCTTCTTTCTGTATTGGCTCGTTATTGTCCTGTTTCCGGGGTCTCTTCCTCCCCGATGTGGGTAGCAATCAGCAGAGCGCTGTCCGCCCCCCGGCTGCGGATATACTGCTCCGCTCTGCTGCGGCTCTCGTGATCCAGCCCGGTGTAGGGCTCATCCAGTAAGATCACATCGCCCCCTGCCGCCATGGCCCGTACAATGGCCACCCGGCGCTTCATCCCGCCGCTGAGTTCCCGGCAGGGCCTGTCTAAATCCGCTTCCTCCAGCAGGCAGAGGAGATGCTCCCGGGAGCTGGCCCGGTCCCCCGTCACCATATCCACATTCACCAGGGCGCTGTAGGTCTCGCAGAGCCGGTTCTCCTGAAAGACCATGGAGATCCGGCTGCCCATGCGCCGGATGAGGCCGCCTTTATCCGGCTCCTCCAGGCCTGCAATCAGCCGGAAAAGCGTGGTCTTCCCGCTGCCCGAGGGGGTACGGAAATAATAACGCTTTCCCGCCTCATAGCTGGCGTTTACCCCCTGCAGCACCGGCACGCCGCCATAGCTTTTGCTTACCTGCTGCAGACGCAGCACCACAGTTCCTCTGTCCTGCCGCCGGGGGCTGCCGCCCGCCGCCCGGCACAGGGGTTCCCACCTCTGAAACCGCTCCCACAGCGCCAGCACCGCTTTTTCACAGAGCACACTGGCCAGCACCGTCACTGCCGTCCAGGCCAGGACGCCTGCCGTATCCAGATAGATTTTGGACAGATACAGCTGCTCCCCCATGGACAAAGCGGGGGTACCGATCACCTCCGCCGCCACCCCGGACTTCCAGCTCAGTCCCACACTGATACGGACAGCGCTGTCCAGATAGGGCTTTAATGCCGGTCTGTAAATATAAAAGA
>JAGANP010000136.1 GCA_017624175.1 Lachnospiraceae bacterium
CCGCCATCGGAACACGGGCTTTGCGAGTAGTTGCCATAACCTATCCTCCGTAATTGTAGTGAAATAGTCTAAATATCTTTCGCCTACAATTATAGAGGAAACCAGGAAATCTGAAAATCCGCATGAATATTTGGCGCTTACGTTTTTCCTTCTATTCCACAAAAATAGCGTACCTTAATAAGCCATTTCCCATGGCTTGAAATCTGATTTTAAAAGGTCAAAAATCAGGCGATTTTTAGAGAAAATAAATGTGTTTCTGTCCTGCCTTTTTGAATCTTATTATGGAGTTTATTTATGTTCCTTGCCATGGCCAGCAGTGTGCTTTTTGCAAGATACTTTTTTAGAATTGTGCTCTTGACAATTAATCGAATTGGATTATAATTGAAACAAAGCAATAGATTTCTCGGGCAGCTGCCCTTTTACATTTCTATGGAGCGAAAAGCTCTATCATTGAAATCCTGCTTTTAAATACCACAGCTTACAATTTTATAAGCAGGGAATAATGATACGGTTTCCTGTGCGAAGGAGGAACTGCATGGGACGAAAGAAATCTGCTGCAGCAGCGGCGGAAAGTAATGCAGGGAGGCTTCAATGGCATCCGGCATTCAGCTCTGCGTTTCAGATTGAACTGGCAGAGGATATAGAAGAATTGCTGATAAATGTAGAGTATCAGCTCACGAGAAAGCCGCTGATCATGGATGTGCTGGTCATAAAAAAGGCGGATAGCTACAAATGCAGGAATAAGATCGCAGAATTTTTCAGAGGGCACAATATCATAGAGTATAAGAATCCGCAGGAATCCTATGGAATAAACGATCTGTGCAGAACCTTTGCATATGCAGGGATATATCAGTCCAACACGGAAAGGGAAGCGGAGATTGATCCTGCGGATATAACGATCACAGTTGTATGCGGGAAACTCCCCCGGAAAGTAATACATAAGCTGAAGGAAATGTATGGGATAGTTTTCCACATGTGTGAACCGGGGATATACAGAGCGGATCAGAACATGCCGTTTCCGCTCCAGTTTATCATCAACACCGGATTAGATCCTGAAAAGTTCAAATGGTTGAGCAGGTTGAGGTGTAATCTGACTGTTGAAGCAGATGTGAAAGTATTGGCAAATGAATATCGGGGTAAAGAAAAAAATCTGCTTTATGAGACGGCAATGGATGTGATCATGCGGGCAAACAAAGGAGTATATAGGGAGGCGAAAGGTATGTGTCAGGCATTAAGAGAATTATTTGCAGAGGAATTGGAAGAGAGGGAGAATAAAGGGGTGGAACAAGGTGAATCCAAACTGGGTATGCTGATATCCCAACTTTTTGCTGACGGAAGAATAGGTGATGCCAGACAGGCTGCTTCTGACGAAAAGCTGCGGAAAAAATATTATCAGGAGTATGGTATGATGAATTAGTTTCGCATCCGGCAAGGTATTGATGAAAGCTTTCAAATAAAGAAGAGGCAAAGACTGGGGGAAGATATGAGCATATTCAATCAGATCTGTCTATGGATCGTCATTGGGATAACAGCGGCGGCAGCCATACACTGGCTGCGCAGAAGATATCCGGCGCAGGGCCCGGCAAAGCAGGAGCGCAGAGAGCAGGAGCCCGGGGAGCGGGGAGAGGCAGAACGGGGAAAGACGGAAAAGGGTCTGTACCCGGCGGCCTTGCTGATCCTGTACGGTCTGATCGCTATCCGCAGCATCGGTTTGGGCAGTATTCCCGGGGGCTTTAACCAGGACGGCGCCATGGGGGCGGTGGATGCTCTGGCTCTGGCGACCTACGGTACGGACCGTTTCGGGAACTGGCTGCCGGCGCATTTTCGGGCCTGGGGCTTCGGACAGATGAGTGTGCTGCTGTCCTACCTGACGGTTCCCTTTATCCGGCTGTGGGGCTTAAATGCTGTCACGGCCCGGCTGCCCATGCTGCTGGCCAGTATTGCCGGTGCGGGGGCGCTGTATGGCCTGATACGGGATATGGCGGGCCGCAGGGCTGCCGTGATCACGCTGCTGTGCGTGGCCGTCTGCCCCTGGCATTTTATGCAGAGCCGCTGGGCCCTGGACTGCAATCTTTTTCCCCATATGTTTATTCTGGGGCTGTTCTTCCTGAACAAGGGTCTGCGGAAGCAGAGGTATCTGTATCTCTCCATGGTATTTTTTGCCCTGTGCATGTATGCCTACGGCGTATCCTTTTATATGGTGCCGGTTTTTCTGCTGGTCAGCTGTATCGTGCTGCTGATTACCCACAGGGTGAACGGGAAACAGGTATTATTGGCAGCGGTGGTTTATTTTGGCCTGTCCTGGCCGATCTATGGCACCATGCTGATCAATTTCATGGGCTGGGAGACGGTGTGCCTGCCCTTTACCACTATGGCGTATTTCCCGGACAGCATCCGCTCCAATGATATTATCTTTTTCTCCGAGCAGCCTTTTAGGCAGCTGCTTGACAATGCGGTGACTTTGTGGCGTCAGGTATTTCTGCAAAGGCCCGATCTGATCTGGAATGCCATAGACGATTTCGGAACGGTATATCTCTGCTCCATGCCCCTGGTGCTGGCAGGAGCAGGAATCACAGTCCTGCATGCAGTCAGAGAGGAAAAAGAACGCAGAATGCCCTACATATTGCTGCTGATCTATTGGGGAACCTC
>JAGANP010000016.1 GCA_017624175.1 Lachnospiraceae bacterium
GGAAGCATTGGCAAATACTGCGGTAGCGATCTGCCCCAGCAGCTTGGTCATGCCATTATCATATGTAGCATAGATCATACCATTGTCCTGAATGGTCACGCCGATCATATCTCCCAGTCTGCGTCCGGCTCCCAATCCGTCCAGATCACCGCTGGTGGCGCTGGCTGTGGAGGTTCCCTTATTATCATAGTTGGAGGTAGTGGAAAGATCCACTGTAATATCGGAGAAATTACCGCCCAGCTGGCTGAAATTCAGTGTAATCGTACTATTGGTTGCGATCCCGTTGATACCTGCAAATACACCGGTATCTCCGTTATAGGTTACGGTTGCGCCATCGAACAGACGACCGTCCATCTCCACGCTGGGGTTATCCGATGTCAGCTGAGGGAATGCCGGGGTACCGCCATTTAAGGTGTTATACAGCAGCGTAGTCATCGGTATATTGGTTGTGGTAATCGTACCGTCTGCATTGGTGGTATTCTGCGCCATATACAGCTGCAGGAATTCATCCGTAGAGCCCTCATAACCGTGTGCCTTGGCGATGTTATCCAGTGCCTGGCCGACAGTAATCGTCTCGCCGTCCACCGTGGCATTGGCAGCATTAAGATCCAGCAGATTGCCGTTGGCATCAAACATGGTGGTAAGATCTGCCAGCACAGTGGCAGGATCGGTAGCGGTCTGCAGCTGATTTCCCTCCCACTTATAGGCACCCGTATCCAGGCTGACGGTAGTGGCTTTCTCCTGTGCCCTCAGGGTATCTGACATGGTGATACCGGAAATATCGATCTCCTTACCTGTGGAGTCTAAGAGTTTATCCAGTTCCAGGCTGTACTCGTGGGTATCATCAGACTGTTTCATCACCAGTTTCGCCGTGTAGCTGTAGCCCAAAGCATCAAAAAAGTTCAGATTTATGGATTTTCCGCTGGAGCTGCTTACATCCTTGTCGTTGCTGTCAATGATACCGGAAATAATCGCCTCGGAAGTTGCCTCCGGGGGATAGGTCATATTAGCGGCGCTCATTATGCGCAATGCGGCCACAGTGTCCTGTTTGATACTTTGTGTCTCTTCATCCACGCCCCAGCCCATGACATTATAACCTGTGCTGGTCATGGCCAGATTACCCGCTCCATCCACATAGAAAGAACCGTCTCGGGTAAAATAATTGGAAACGCCGTTGTTTACCACGAAAAAGGCATCGCCGGTAATCATGATATCAAAGGGATTACCCGTGGACTGGGCGGAACCCTGACCGGAAATATTGGTATTAATAGCTCCGCTCTTTACACCGAGACCGATCTGTCTGGCATTGGTGCCGCCCACACCGGTGGTGGCGTTGGGGCCACTGGCTTTCTTGGTGGTCTGGCTCATCAATTCATTAAAGGTGATGGAACTGGACTTATATGCGGTGGTGTTTACATTCGCAATATTGTTACCGATTACATCCATCTTGGTCTGGTGTGTCTTCAGTCCGGACACGCCAGAATAAAGTGATCTCATCATAATTAAATGACCTCCTGTTTTTTCTTGCCGCATCTCCTTCTGTCATTCGGGAGATATTCGCCTCCGTCAGGTCCGGCTACATAATTACGGCTCCGTCTATATTGGTAAATACATTTGTGACTGCATCCTTGCTGTCCATGGCAGTAACCACCGTGCTGTTAGGGACGTTGACAATAAACGCCAGTTCATCCACAATTACCAGGGAATCCCTGATCCCTTTTTGCTCTGCCTTTCGGGCTCCGTCCTCCAATCTCTCCAGCTGCCCGTCCGTCAGATCAATGCCTCTCTGCATCAGTCTTGTGCTGGCATGCTTGGAAAATCTCAGATTATTGCCGGTCTGTGCCTTTTTCTGCAGAATCTCCTGAAAGGATACCCCTTCCTCTGTCAGACTCTGCCGGGTGGTGATCCTCCCCCGCTGGCCCGCAACCTGCTCTTGCAGCTGTAACGCAGTCAGGAATTCAGAATCCTGTATTCTCATCTTTCATTCCCTTATCCTTTCTGCCTCACACGGTCTGCTCCGATTCCTCTGTTTTACCGGTCTCCTCCGATTCATCCGTTTTCCCGGTTTCGTCCGATTCATCCGTTTTCCCGGTTTCATTCGCTTTCTCAGCTGCTTCTCTTACCTCTTTCAGGCGCTCCACATAGGCATTCAGATCCTTCACCTTATCGCTGGCAATAAATGACTTCTGGTAATCGGTCATGCCGTCATAGGTCTCTTTCAGCTGATCGATGGTCTCCGCATCACTCATATCAATATTGGCTACACTGGGAAGCTTATTCAGAGAAGTCACCCAATCCACCGCCAAATTGTAGGCCTCCAGATACTCCTGATCCACCACCGTATCCAGATCATCGATGGAATACAGGGACTCGTTGATCGCCACATAGGCCTTGCCGTTCTCGTAGGCTACATAATCCACCTTGCCCTCAACGTAATTGGTATCCCCACTGGAACTGGTGGTCTTGACTCTCACCATCTCGCCTACCAGCTGGCTGGCTCTCTGCAGATCCATGCTGCCTGCCATATTCTGCATCTGCTCCACCTGGGAGAATTGTGCATACTGGGATATGTACTCTGTGTTGGATGTGGGCTCTAACGGATCCTGATACTTCATCTGTGCTACCAGAAGCTGCAGAAACGCATCCTTATCCATACCGTTATTGTCAGTGCTGTTCGCTCTCTTTAAGGAACTCTGGGAAGTCGTCTCCACGATCTTACCGTCCTCTAC
>JAGANP010000137.1 GCA_017624175.1 Lachnospiraceae bacterium
GAAAATCTGCCCTATGAGCATATCCGCTGGATTGAAAACAAGGATGAAGTGGATGTGGAAAAACTGAC
This sequence comes from Lachnospiraceae bacterium, assembly GCA_017624175.1. Taxonomy (GTDB): domain Bacteria; phylum Bacillota; class Clostridia; order Lachnospirales; family Lachnospiraceae; genus Acetatifactor. The sequence continues at coordinate 69 of JAGANP010000137.1, forward strand.
CGGAACCTCCGATATGAAGAAGGTCAAGGATATGAGAGGGAATCCGCTGCTGCTGTTTGTCAATTCCTGGAGCATCGGTATGACGCTGGACCGGAACAAGGGGCTGGTGCTGTCCGAGTTCGGCAGGCAGTAGGCCGGAGAAAGAGGAAGCAAGCCGGGCAGCAGAGCCCGGAGAAGGGAGGCAGCCGAATGCGCAGGTCTGGGAACGGGCGGAAAGACAGAATTGCATATGGGAAAAAACGGGCTCTTTCCGGACTGGCAGCTCTGCTTCTGGCGCTGGTTCTGACGGCCTGCGGCTCCCTGCCGGTGGCTTCGACCTCCGGAGAGGAGTTTTCCCTGTGGGGAGAGCCCATTACCGGAGAGGAGGCTTCCCTGTCTGCCCAGGCCGCAGACAGCGGGGCGGAGACGGTGGAGTACGGCACGGGGGAAACCCAGGAGGCGGAGGAGTCCCGTGTGGTCACCTGGCAGGAGCTGTTGGGGACGGAGGAAGCCTCCCAGTCCGCTGTAGACTACACGGATCCCTATGCCTGGGAGTATTGCTTCCAGTATCTGGATGAGCCCCGGCAGCGATGGTACCGGGATATTCAGCAGACCCTGGCAGGTCTGAAGCTGGATCAGGAATTATCCCCGGCGGGGCTGGAGGCAGGGCTGACGGAAGAGGATATCGATCAGATCTTCTGTTATGTGCTGGCGGACCATCCGGAATATTTTTATGTGGACGGCTACCGTTATACCCGGTTCAGCCGTCTGGATAAGCTGGTGAAGATTGAGTTTTCCGGCAGCTATGTCTACAGCGAAGAGGAATGTGCCGAGAGATGGGCCCGGATTCAGGAGGAGGCGGAAAAGCTGCTGGCGCAGGCGCCCCAGGGGGAGGATGATTACGAGAAAGTCCGCTATATCTATGAGACCCTGATCTGCAACACGGACTATGTGCTGGATGCGCCGGATAATCAGAATCTGTATTCTGTGCTGGTAAACGGGGCCTCCGTGTGTCAGGGCTATGCCAAGGCGGCCCAGTATCTGCTGAATCATCTGGGGATTCCCTGCGTGCTGGTGCAGGGCCGGGTGGAGCCCGGGGAGGGGCATGCCTGGAATCTGCTCCTGCTGAACGGGGAATATTATTATATGGACGCCACCTGGGGAGACGCCTCCTACCAGCAGACGGAGGAGCAGGAGGGAGATGGGGACTGGATGCCCCAGGTCAATTACGATTATCTCTGTGTAACCACCGAACAGCTGCTCCGCACCCATGTGCCGGATCAGAATGTGCCGCTGCCGGAATGTACGGCCACCCGGGACAATTACTATGTCCGGGAGGGATGTCTCATTTCCACGCTGGAGGAGACGGCGCTGCAGCAGGCCTTTGACAGGGCGCTGGAGGCGGGCAGGCAGGAAATTTCTCTGAAATGCACACAGGAGGAGGTCTACCGCCGGCTGCTGGAGCATCTGATCGAGGAAAAGAAAGTCTTTTCCTATCTGGGCCAGGACTGCAGCTCCCTGCATTACGCCCGGAATGAAAAACAGCTGTCCGTCACTTTCTGGTTTGTAACAGTTCAGCCATGAGCGGATGTTTTCACAGGGGAGACATTTTGCACTTGAGTGATCTGATAAAATGTGTTACAATAATTTCCAAGACGGACGCCGGGCAGGACGATTGTTATTTTTGGAATTGCAAGGATTTCCGTATATACGGGCAGGATGGAGGAAATGATATGGAAAAGGAAATAGATAGAAAAACCGTGGTATTGCAGGAGGATGAGAACGTGGGCAGTGTAAAGATTGCTGATGATGTAGTGGCTACGATTGCCAGCCTGGCCGCCACAGAGGTAGAGGGCGTATCTCCGGCAGCGGGTGCATCCGGTAAGCCGGTTAAAAAATATGTCAGAGTGGAAGTTCTGGGCGGCAACGTGAAGGTGGACGTGGCGGTGACGCTGCGCTACGGTTATAATATCCCTGCGACCTGCAGCAAGGTACAGGCCAAGGTGAAAGCGGCGGTAGAGAATATGACGGGACTGACCTGCAGCGATGTGAATATTCGTATCGTAGGGGTAAAGGTTAATTAATACGAAAGAAGACGGAGAGAGGAGTTATGGGACGACGTGAGCAGAGAGAGCAGATATTCAGGCTGCTTTTTCGTGTGGAATTCAATGCATTGGAGGAGATGCCCCAGCAGACGGAGCTGTTCCTGGAGCAGCTTCGGAAGCCCCAGGAGGATGACGGCCTGGCGGCCGGGGATAAGGATATCGACTATATTACGGCAAAGTACGGACGCATCCAGGAGAAGCTGCCCCAGATCGACAGTATGATCAATGAAAAGGCGGAGGGCTGGAGCATCAGCCGCATGGGCAAGGTGGAAGTGACGCTGCTGCGTCTGGGTGCCTATGAGATTCTGTACGATCAGGATGTGCCGGACAATGTGGCGATCAATGAGGCGGTGGAACTGGCGAAAAAATACGGCCAGGACAATTCCGGTGCCTTTGTCAATGCTGTGCTGGCCAAGTTTCTGCCCGCTGCCGATGGGGAGAAGCAGTGATGGCACGCAGCGTTTATACGGTTACGCAGGTCAATGCGTATATTAAGAATATGTTCACGCAGGACTATATGCTGCAGGCCCTCTTTGTCAAAGGAGAGGTGAGCAACTGCAAATATCATTCCTCTGGACATATTTATTTTACGTTAAAGGATCAAAAAGGCACTCTGAACTGCGTCATGTTTGCGGGAAACCGCAGCGGCCTTACCTTTCGGATGCAGGAGGGCCAGCAGGTGATCGTGGGCGGCATGGTGGATGTGTATGAGCGGGACGGCAAGTACCAGCTCTATGCCAGACAGATTGTGCTGGACGGGGCCGGGGCTCTGTATGAGCGCTATGAGCAGCTGAAACGGGAGCTGGAGGAGCTGGGCATGTTTGCCCCGGAGTATAAGCAGCCCATTCCCCGGTTTATCCGTACCCTGGGCGTGGTGACTGCGGATACCGGTGCGGCGGTGCGGGATATTATCCAGATCGCCACCCGGCGCAATCCCTATGTGCAGATCCTGCTTTATCCGGCCATTGTGCAGGGAGAGCAGGCGGCGGCCAGTATCGTGCGGGGAATCCGTGCTCTGGAAAAGCAGGGCGTGGATGTGATGATCGTGGGCAGGGGCGGCGGTTCCATTGAAGATCTGTGGGCCTTTAATGAGAGAGAGGTGGCCCAGGCGGTATTTGACTGCTCCGTACCCGTCATCTCGGCGGTGGGGCATGAGACGGATACCACGATTATCGACTATGTGGCGGATCTGCGGGCACCCACGCCGTCAGCGGCGGCGGAGCTGGCAGTCTATGATATCCGGCAGTTTACCGAGAGCCTTGAAGGTGCCCGTATGGGGCTGGAGCGGGGCATGCAGCGGCAGCTGGCCCAGAAGCGGGAGCGGCTGGAACGCTACGGGCTGCAGTTAAAGGTGGTGAGTCCAGGCAGCAGGCTGCGGGAAAGGCGCACCTATCTGCTGCAGCTGGAGGAGAGGCTGGAGCGGGGCATGCAGGATGTGCTGACCCGGAAAAAGCACCGGATGGCCCTGTATATTGAACAGATGAAAGGGCTCTCCCCGCTGCAGAAGCTGAGCAGCGGCTACAGCTATGTGACGGACGGGCAGGGCAGGACGGTGCGGTCCATAAGGGAGGCCGAGCCGGGACAGCTGCTGACGATCCAGGTGACGGACGGCCGGATCAGAGCCAGGGTGGAAGAGCGGGAAGCAATCCCGGGCCTGGTTCAGGATCGGACTGCGGATGAGAAATGAGGAGAAGCGGATGGCAAAAACAAAAAGTCAGGAGACGGAGACAGCTCCGGAAAGAAGCATAGAGGAGAATTTCACCAGACTGGAGGAGATCATAAAACGTCTGGAGACCGGGGAAATCTCCCTGGAGGAGGCCTTTGCCGGCTACAGTGAGGGCATGAAGCTGTTAAAGGACTGCAATGACCAGATCGACCGGGTGGAGAAGCAGGTGCTGAAGCTGACGGAGGAGGGGACCTTAGAGCCCCTGGATGCCCGGTAGCGGAGGCGCAGGGGGAGGAAAATATGGAACAGATACAGGAGATCATACAGCATAAGGCAGCGGAAATTGAGGAGCTCCTCAAAAAATATCTGCCCCGGGAGGCCGGGCTGCAGCGCACGGTACTGGAGGCCATGAATTACAGCGTGCTGGCAGGGGGCAAACGGCTGCGCCCCATGCTGATGCAGGAGGTATACCGGATGCTGGGGGGGAAGGGCCGGGAGATTGAACCGCTGATGGCGGCCATCGAGATGATCCATACCTATTCCCTGGTGCATGACGATCTGCCGGCCATGGATAATGACGAGTACCGCCGGGGACGCAGGACCACTCATGCGGTGTACGGGGAGGCCATGGGGATTCTGGCAGGGGACGGCCTGCTGAACCTGGCCTGGGAGACGGCCATGGAAGCGTTTTCTCTGTGCGTACAGGAGGAGCAGTCTCCTGCAGAGAAAGCGGCTCTGCTGCAGCGCACGGCCCGGGCGGTGGCCCTGCTGGCCCGGAAAGCCGGTGTCTATGGTATGATCGGGGGACAGACGGCGGATATCGAAGCGGAGGAGCAGGAGCAGGTATCCATGGAGCAGCTGCTGTTTATCCATGAGAATAAAACCGCAGCGCTGATCCAGGCGGCGATGATGGTGGGGGCCATCATGGCGGGAGCGAATGAGGAACAGATCCGGCAGATGGAGCGATGTGCCTATGATATCGGCATTGCGTTTCAGATCCAGGATGATATTCTGGACGTGACCGGTACGATGGAGGAATTGGGGAAACCCATCGGCAGCGATGAGAAGAACCATAAACAGACCTATGTGACTTTAAGGGGGATGGAGGCTTCGGCCAGAGAGGTGGAGCAGATGTCCCGGGAGGCCATGGAGATCCTGGAGGCCATGGAGGGAGACAGCGGCTTTCTGCAGGCTTTGACCGCATCCCTGATCCATCGCAGAAAATAGTGTCCCGTGAGGTAAAGCACATGTATTTAGAGCAGATACAGAAAGTAAATGATATCAAAAATATAGATCCCAAGGCCTATGGGGAGCTGGCTCAGGAGATCCGGGATTTTCTGATCCGCAAGATCAGTGTGACGGGCGGGCATCTGGGCTCCAATCTGGGGGCAGTGGAGCTGACCATGGCTCTGCATCTGGCTCTGCAGCTGCCGGAGGATAAGATCATCTGGGATGTGGGGCACCAGTCCTACACCCACAAGATCCTGACCGGGCGCAAGGACGGCTTTGACTGTCTGCGCCAGTTCCACGGTATGAGCGGCTTTCCCAAGCGCAAGGAAAGCGAATGTGATGCCTTTGATACGGGACACAGCTCCACCTCCATCTCCGCCGGGCTGGGTCTGGTGAAAGCCAGGGATATCCAGGGACAGGAGCACACCGTTGTCTCGGTGATCGGCGACGGCTCCATGACCGGGGGCATGGCCTATGAGGCGCTGAATAATGCGGGCAAGCTGGAAACCAATTTCATCATCATCCTCAATGACAACAACATGTCCATCTCGGAGAATGTGGGCGGGGTCTCCAAGTACCTGAATAATATCCGCACGGCGGACAGCTATCTGGATCTGAAAAGAGGGATCTATGACGCACTGCGGGGCACCCCCCGGGGGGATAATATGGTAACCGGTATCCGCCGGGTCAAAAGCAGCTTCAAACAGCTGGTCATTCCGGGTATGCTCTTTGAGGATATGGGCGTTACATACCTGGGGCCGGTGGACGGACATAATATCCCTGCGCTGATCCGGGTGATCCAGGAGGCCAAGCGGGTGCAGGGTGCCGTGATGATCCATGCCATTACCCAGAAGGGCAGGGGCTATGCCCCGGCGGAGCGGCATCCCGCCAGGTTCCACGGTGCAGAGCCCTTTGACGTGGAGACCGGGCTGCCCACCAATCCCCATGCGAAAGCCAGCTATACGGATGTATTTGCCACAGTCATGTGCAAAATGGGAGGACGGGATGAAAAGGTGGCGGCCATCACCGCCGCCATGCCGGACGGCACGGGGCTGAAGCGCTTCCGCAACATGTATCCCGAGCGTTTTTTCGATGTGGGGATTGCCGAGGAGCATGCCGTGACCTTTGCCGCAGGGCTGGCGGCGGGGGGCATGAAGCCGGTGGTGGCGGTGTACTCCTCCTTTCTGCAGAGGGCTTATGACCAGATCCTGCATGATGTCTGTATCCAGAATCTGCCGGTAGTTTTCGCCATTGACCGGGCTGGTCTTGTGGGCAGTGACGGGGAGACCCATCAGGGGATCTTTGATCTGTCCTACCTTACCAATATTCCCAATATGCATGTCTGTGCGCCGAAAAATAAATGGGAGCTGGCGGATATGCTGAAATATGCCCTGGACTTCGGCGGTCCTATAGCCATCCGTTATCCCCGGGGAGAGGCCTATGACGGGCTGAAAGAATACCGGGAGCCGGTGGAAATGGGGAAGGCGGAGTGGATCTACCGGGAGCGGGAGATCGCCCTGTTTGCGGTGGGCAGCATGGTAAAGACGGCGGAGCAGGTCAGGGAGAAGCTGAAAGCAAAAGGACTGCAGGTCAGCCTGGTCAACGCCCGTTTTGTCAAGCCCATTGATACCGGGGCGCTGCGGGAGGCCGCCGGGGAACACCGGCTGATCGTGACGATGGAGGAAAATGTCGCCGCCGGGGGCTACGGGGAAAAGGTGCTGCAGTATATCAGTGAGGAAAAGCTGGGGGTGGATTGTCTCCAGGCGGCCCTGCCGGACGCCTATATTGAGCATGGGAATGTGGAGATGCTAAGGAGCGAGATCGGTATGGATGCGGACAGCATCTGCCGGAGGATATTGGAACGGATCGGGTAATGGGGAAGAAAGAAAGGGAGCTTTAGTGCAGTATTGCAGATACGGTCTGCGATATGCATAGTGAGGTATGTATGAAAGAGCGTTTGGATGTGCTTCTGGTGAGTCAGGGCTATGCCCCCTCCCGGGAAAAGGCGAAAGCCATCATAATGTCCGGCAGTGTCTATGTGAACGGTCAGAAAGAGGATAAGGCCGGGAGCATGTTTGAGGAAAACGGGCTGCAGCTGGAGGTCAGGGGATCCCAGCTGAAATATGTGAGCCGGGGAGGCCTGAAGCTGGAAAAGGCGGTAAACAGCTGGGGGCTTTCCCTGGAAGGGCTGGTGTGCATGGACATCGGCGCCTCCACCGGCGGTTTTACCGACTGTATGCTGCAGAATGGGGCCAGAAAGGTCTACGCTGTGGACGTGGGGCATGGACAGCTGGCCTGGAAGCTGCGGGAGGATGAGCGGGTGGTCTGCATGGAAAAAACCAATTTCCGCTATATGGTGCCCCAGGATATTCAGGAGGAACTGGATTTTGCCAGTGTGGATGTGTCCTTTATTTCGCTGACCAAGATTCTGATTCCCGCCCGGAACCTGCTGCGGGACGGCGGGCAGATGGTGTGCCTGATCAAGCCCCAGTTTGAGGCCGGCCGGGAGAAGGTGGGGAAAAAGGGCGTGGTCAGGGAGCGCTCTGTCCATGAAGAGGTGATTCATAAGGTGGTGGATTTTGCGGATCAGATCGGCTTTGCCGTGCTGCATCTGGAGCATTCCCCCATCAAAGGGCCGGAGGGGAATATCGAATATCTGGTGCATATCCGAAAGGACGGAGAGCGCTGCGGGAAGCTGCCGGAGCTGAGCGAGCATGAAGCCCAGGAGGAACTGAAGCAGATCACGGCACAGAGGAGAGGCCTCTCCTGGCAGCCGGAGTGGACAGCCGACATTGCAGACCTGGTGTCCCGGGCCCATGAGAGTCTCGATAAGGAAGGACAGGCATGAAGCATTTTCTGATTTATACCAACTGTCATAAGGATGAAAGCATGGAGACTACGGAGCGGATCCGCCGTTATCTGGAAGACCATGGGCATCAATGTACGGTGATGCTGCGCAACCGGGGCGGCTGCTGCGGATATCATGGCGGACCCCCCTGTGAGAGTCATGGGGCGGAGGAGACGGGGGAGCTTTCTTTCCCGGATGACGCCTACTGCATGATCGTACTGGGCGGGGACGGCACCATGCTGCGGGCCGCATGGGATGTGAAAAAGGCCAATATTCCGCTGATCGGCGTCAATCTGGGAACCTTGGGCTATATGACCGAGGTGGAGACCGGGTGCCTGGAAGAGGCGCTGGATCAGCTGATGGCGGGGGAAGTGGAGTCGGAGAGCCGGATGATGTTAAACGGCAAGATCTATGGCCGGGACGGCAGCATTACCCAGGACTGGTCCCTGAATGATATCGTCATCTCCCGGAGCGGTGCGCTGCAGGTGATCAAGCTGCATGTCTATGTCAACGGGCAATTCCTCAAGGATTACAGCGCCGACGGGGTGATTATCACCACTCCCACCGGTTCCACGGGCTATAACCTGTCCGCAGGCGGGCCTATTGCAGAGCCCTCCTCCCGGCTGATCATCATGACGCCGATCTGCCCCCATACCTTAAGCAGCAGGAGCATTATCCTGTCACCGGAGGATGTGATCGAGATTCGGATCCCGGAGGGGCGGGACGGCGGCATGCAGCAGGTGACGGCCAACTTTGACGGCTCCCATGTGGTGCCCATGGGCACCGGCGACCGGATAAGGATCGTGAAGTCGGAGAAGACCACGGAGATCCTTTCCGTGAACAAGGTCAGCTTTCTGGAGGTACTGCACCGCAAGATGCGGGAGAATGAATAAGGAAAGGAGCGGGAAAGCGGCATGAATCTGAAAAAGGTACGACACAATAAGATCCTGGAGATCATTACCGGTCAGGAGATCGAGACCCAGGAGGAGCTGGCCGGGCAGCTGAAAGCCGCCGGTTTTGAGGTGACCCAGGCCACCGTGTCCCGGGATATCCGGGAGCTGAAGCTTTCCAAGGTGCCTGCGGGAAAGGGAAAGCAGAAATACATTGTGCTGCACCAGGAGGAGAAGAGCCATATGGAGGATAAGTACATCCGGGTACTGAAAGATGGCTTTGTTTCTATGGATATGGCCCAGAATATCCTGGTGATGAAGACGGTCTCCGGTATGGCGATGGCAGTGGCTGCCGCCATTGACGCCATGCATTTTCAGGAGATCGTGGGCAGCATTGCCGGGGATGATACCATTATGATGGCTGTGCGTACCGTGGAGGATACCAGACAGTTGATGGGACGGATCCGGGAACTCATACAGGGATAGCTGTGGGGAGACAGCTGCGGCGGTTCTAAAGAGGCAGGAGGTCAGGAACTGCGGGAAGGCCTTGGAGGAAAGATATGTTAGTAAGCTTACATGTGAAAAATCTGGCTCTGATCCAGGAGACGGAGGTGGAGTTCGGCCGGGGGCTGAATATTCTGACCGGTGAGACCGGTGCGGGCAAGTCCATTCTGATCGGTTCGGTGAATCTGGCCCTGGGGGCCCGGTTTGACCGGGAAATGCTGCGCCAGGGAGCGGAGAGCGCCCTGGTGGAGCTGATGTTTACCTGCTGCGAGGAGGATCGGTTCTGCGGGAGAAGCTGCAGGAGCTGGAGATTCCTTTGGAGGAGGAGACGGTGCTGATCAGCCGTCGGATGCAGCCGGGAAAAATGTATTCCGCATCAACGGAGAGACCGTTTCGGCCCGTCAGGTGAAAGAGGTGGCGGAGCTGCTGATTGATATTCACGGTCAGCACGAGCATCAGTCCCTGCTGCATACCGGGAAGCATATGGAGATTCTGGACGCCTATGGGGGAGCAAAGGCCCAGGCGCAGCTGGAGCTGGTGGCACAGCGGTATCAGGCGGTGAAAAAGCTCCGGGAGGAGCTGGAGGAAAATAAACTGGATCAGGAGACTCTCAGGAGGGAGCAGGATCTGTTGACCTTCGAGCAGCAGGAGATTGAGGAAGCGCATCTGACGCCTGGGGAGGACGAGGAACTGGAGGCGGCCTACCGGCGGATGGTGAACAGCAAGAAGATCACCGAGGCTCTGGGGGAGGCACAGCAGTATGCGGGCAATGAGGAGGGGGGCGCAGGCAGTGGGATAAGCCGGGCCCTGCGCTGCATCCGCAGCATAACGGAATACGATAAGGAGCTGGAGCAGCTGGCAGAGCAGCTGGGGCAGATCGAGGATCTGTTAAATGATTATAACCGGGATGTGACCCAGTTTCAGGAGGGGCTGGAGTGGCAGGAGGAAGACTTCCGGCGGACGGAGGAACGTCTGAATCTGCTCAACCGTCTGAAAGATAAGTACGGCAGTACCCTGGAACAGGTGCTGCAGGGATATGAGGAGAGGTGCAGGCGGCTGGAGAAGCTGGCGGACTATGACCTGTATATCAGCGGGCTGGAGCAGTCGCTGGCCCAGGCTCAGGAGCAGCTGGAAAAGGCCTGCGGCGAGCTGACCCGAATCCGCAGGGAGAGCGCCGAAGGCCTGACAAAGGTGCTGACGGAGGCTTTGCAGGGATTGAACTTCCTGAGCGTACAGCTGCAGATCCGGGTGGAGGACGGGCAGAGTGTCAGCGCCAAGGGCTGGGATGAGGTGGAATTTCTGATTTCCACCAATCCGGGAGA
>JAGANP010000138.1 GCA_017624175.1 Lachnospiraceae bacterium
CGACCATACTGCCGTCAGATCAGATATTTCAGACAGAACTCCATCAGCCGGTTTTCCCAGGTATCTGCGCTCAAATAAAGGATATCGCTGTAGTCGTCCAGGGCGATCATCCCCGTGTTGCCGCAGCCCCCCGCCCCCGGCACTTTCATGATGGTATCATAGCTTAAATAGACATGGCTGCCGCTGATCTCCAGCGGCGCCAGACAGGCGTCCATCCGTTCCTCATCAATCTGCAGATAACCGTCCACCACCTGCACCGCCGCCCGCAGCTCAGGGGTATCATTGCAGAGCAGCTGCAGGTCTTCATCATACAGAAGCAAATCCGGCAGCCGGGTATAACGGGGATAGGAAGTTATGCCCACCGCCAGGACGATGACTGCCAGCACTGCGCCGCAGACCCAGCCGGTTCTTCTGTGAAGCTTCCGGTAGTCGGGCTGCTCCCCCTTTCCCCGGAGAGCGTCAATCCGCCTTTTCAGAAAGCGGTAATCCCTGTCTGACAGAAAAGCTGCCGTACCGGCCGGTCTTCCCCGCATCTGTCCGGCAGCCGCCGCCAGCAGCAGCTTTCCGTAAGCTTTTTCACCCACACCCGTATAATACAGGCATCCCGCATCGCAGGCCTGTTCCATGTCCTGCCGCAGCAGCATTTCACAGAGATACACCAGCGGATTGACCCACCAGTAAAGCCGCAGCAGAGCGAAGAGATTCAGCCACAGGACATGCCCATACTTGAGATGCAGCAGCTCATGACATAACAGAACCTTCCCCCGTCCGGTCAGCTGCCTATGGTCGCAGTCTGCGGCCCCAACATTCGACTCCGCCCCCGGCTCCAGTTCCCGGGCCGGCATCACAATATAGGGACAGAATATTCCGCCGCAGAACGGACTGCGGAATTCATCGGAAATATAGACCCTCGTACGGCCCAGGTACCATTCGGCCAGCTTCCAGCGATCTCCTGCAGTCACCTGCCGGATACAGTCCCGCCAGCTCTCTCCGCTGCCCGAGACATCCCTTTTCGAAGCATGCGGACTCCTCCCGCTGCCGGAAGCGCCCCTGCCCTTTCCCGGAGAACGCCAGCAGGGAAGCCTGCCCACATTTCTGCCAAGCAGCAGCTTCCTGAAGATCCATCCTCCTGCCAGGATCAGCAGCACCGCAAAATACACTCCGCTGACCCAGGTGGCGCCAATCTCATTGATGGCAAACGTCAGCCGGACCGTCCACCGCCGGAAAAAGAGTTTATTTCTGCTCATCAGCGCCGCAGGCAGCAGCAACAGCCAGCTGTAAAACCCTATATCCGCACACCGGCTGCCTTTCCGCCTGCGGCTATACCAGAGCAGCAGCACGGGCATGATCGCCAGGCCGCAGACCACGGTTTTCATGCACTTGCTGAACCCATATTGACAGGCAAAGCTGCCGAAACGCAGCAGCGCATCCATAAAGCTCAGCATTTCTTATCCTTCAAGGTTTCTACCAGACTGCCCAGTTCCTCCAGCTGTTCCCTGGTGAGCTCCGCAGACTGCAGAAAGCTGGCCACCGCCAGCGAAGCATTACCGCCGAAATAATTGCTGACAAAACGGCTGCTTTTCAGCTTCAGGCATTCCTCCCTGGTTCGAGCCGCCTGATAATGATAGATCCGGGCATCCCTGGCGTCCACGGTATAGGTCACCATCCCCTTTGCCAGCAGACGGTTGATCATAACCCGGATCGTCTTCTGGCTCACCTCGGTTTTGCCTGCCAGCCGCTCAATAATCTCCGCTGCAGTCATGGCCTCCTGATGGTTCCACAGCACCTCCATCACCAGCCATTCATTTTCACTGGGCGTAATCTCTCCCATGCTTTTCCTCCTCGTATCCCGATTGTCTACTTCCTATATCGGTTTTTTTGCTTTAATTATTTATGCTTGTAAATGATTTTTGTGTTTTTCCTCCCTTACCATTCAATCCCCTCCCGGGCCTGAATCCCCCGCTCATAGGGATGGCGCACCGCCCGCATCTCCGTGATATAGTCCGCCTGCTCCAGCAGCCATTGTGCAGGACTGCGTCCGGTACACACCACCTCCGCCCTGTTCCTGGCCAACGCCAACAGCTCCTGCAGCAATTCTATATCCAGCAGCCCCCAGCTGACCGGGTAAGTGACCTCATCCAGCACCAGCACCTGGCAGCTGTGCTCCCGTACCGCCTGAAGCATCTGCCGGATCAGCTGATTATGAATCTCCGTCAGCTCCTGCTTCTGGAGCTCCGTCATCCGGCTGTAAAAGGGAAAAGCCTTGGGACTGCGCAGGATCCGCACCCGTTCCAGCTCTTTCAGAATCTGCAGCTCCGCCGTAGGGCCCCCTTTCATAAACTGGGAAAAGATCACCCGGTTCCCGGCTCCCGCCGCCCGCACGGTCAGCCCGATCGCTGCGGTGGTCTTCCCTTTTCCGTCCCCGTGATAGACATGTAATAATCCCATACTCATGATTTCTTTCCTCCGAAAATCCGCTGATATCCATAGGTGGCCGGAATCTCCTGCCGCATTTCACAGGTGCGGTTGGTGCAGTTGGCACAGATGTGCAGCAGCTGCGCCGGATCCTCCCGGGGCTTCTCCTGCTCCTCCATGGGCACCAGGAATGCCACGGTTTTGCGTGGCGTCATCACATACTGGTCATTATAGGTGATCCCCCTGGCGCCTGTCAGGGGCATCAGCTCCTCCAACAGTTCCAGCGGATACCGGTCCCCCAGGAATTCCAGACGGGAGGCGTACTCCCCGCATTCCTGCTGAAGCCTGCGCACACATTCCTCATAGGCCTCCATCAGCAGCTCCATGCCGATGCAGTCCAGCATATACCCCTCGCTGACACACTGCCGCTCCAGATACAGGTCCTGCAGGGCGTCAAACCCATCTCCCAAAGTCAGCAGCACGGCCGCCATCCGCCCCTCTGCCGGAATTCCCGCAGGGTTCCAGCAGTAATAGGCCCGGGCCTGCAGCAGCGGACGCACCGCCTTTTCCAACGTCTCCAGGGCAGTTCTGGCCTCCGCCTCAAAATGATAACGCTTCAGCACCCGCTCCACACCTGCCGTACCCAGCTGTACCTCGATCTTCATTTCCGTACCGATCCGCTCATCCCTCATCCGTTCCTCCCTGCCGCCTCTCCGCTCCCGATTACCGCCGCCGAATATCTAATGATTTCTGTTTCACGTTACCATATCTCCCCCGGGTTTTCAAGAAAAAAATGCTTTCCGATGGGCTTGACAGAACACGTCCGGTATGTTACGATGTTTTCATCTTGAGGAGAGAGGGGTGAAAGGATGAGAATTTAATTTACTTTTGATTGCATGAGGTTTATTTTTCATGTTGCCAAAAGTGGATTATGTTC
>JAGANP010000139.1 GCA_017624175.1 Lachnospiraceae bacterium
CAATTCATACCTGCCTCTCTGGAAGTTATGCCATTGTCCTGCGCCTCCTGCCAGCTGGTTTCCTGATACCCGGCATAATACTCCAATAAAGGCTCCGGCTCCTCCAGTAATTCCCGCAGACGCTCCAGAGTCAGTGCTTCTCCCCTGTCCAGACTCTGCAGAATTTCCCGCTGCCGCTCCGGGGTCTCCGTATCGTAGGACGGATAAAGCGCCCGAAGATCATAGGCCTGAAGCAGACCGTTTCCGGAACCCTCCTTCTGTCCGTCCGGCTGCATCGATTCCTCTGCAGGCGTCCCGCCTGCCTCTTCCGCTTCGGCAGCGGCAGCCTCCTGTGGAAGCCCGTCCTGACCGGCAGTCACCGTTTCCACTGTCTCTTCCTCGCTGCCGGTTCCCTGCTGCAGCATTTCTTCCTGTCCATCGGCTTCCGGCATTCCCTGCTGTGCAGTTACCGGCATATCTCCCCGCTCACCGGGGTCCGTTGTCTCTTCTTCCCCCGGATTGGCTGCCAAAAAGACTGCTGCCAGGATACCCACTATCACTGCAATGCCCGCCAGCATTGCCCCCGGCTTTTTATATTTCAGCACATTTCTGATGCGGCTGCCGGTATCCCCCTCGCCAAAGGCCAGCGGCGCCCCGCTGAAAATCGGCTTTCCCGTTGCCAGTTTCAGCAAAGATGCGGAATATTCCTTTTTTATGCCGCTGCCCAGCCTGCGGATCACCGCCTCGTCACAGGACATCTCCATATCCCGCCCGCTGAGAAAGAAAGCCACCCATACCAGCGGATTGAACCAATGGATACACAGCGCCAGATAACTGATCATTCTGATCATGTGATCTCCCCGCCGGATATGGATCTGCTCGTGCAGCAGTACAAAACGCAGTTCCTCCTGCTTCATCCCCTCCGGCAGATAGATCCGGGGACGAAAGACCCCCAGCACAAAGGAAGTGGGAAGCTTTTCCTTACAATATATCCGGGGGACAGGCCATTTTCCCCAACGGAGCAGTCCCTGCTCTGCGGCCGTCTCCTGCTCCTCCATCTCATACGCTCCCCGCAGGCCTCTGATAAACACTGCAAGGGAAATCCCACCATACAGCAGCATTGCCAGGCATCCGGTACACCAGAGTATTCCGGCAGCCCCCGGCAGCTTTCGCAGAGAAGTCCCAATAGCCCCCTCCCGGTTCTGTGTGGATTCCGTCTGGCTCCGTGCAGGTTCCGGCCCATCCTGTGCAGATGCCGTCCGGTTCTCATCTTCCGGGAAAAATGTTTCGTCCCCGGCCCCGGGCACCTGCAGAAGAACCTCCGTCTCCGGACCGGCAGAAAACTCCTCCGGGATATACTGTACCGTTCCCTGCTGCGCTGCAGGGGCATTTACCATCCCCAGCAGAGATACCGGCAGGGAAAAGGATACCGGACATAGCAGCCGAAACAGCACCACTGCCCAGAGGCCATAGGAAATGCTCTTGGGCGCCCTGCGCAAAACCAGACGCAGCAGCAGTACTGCGGCGATCACCACAGCGCCTGTCAGACTCATATTCAGTATCCTGATAAAAACTTCCTGCAGCATCGCTATCTCCCCTTTCTAAGGCATCGGCCATCCGTTTTCCCCTACTGCCAGGCGTCATCCCGAAACTCAATCCACCAGGAGAACATCATCGCTTCTTCCCGGGCACAATACTCTTCTTTCATGGCAAAGACATAGGCCCAGGGCGAATTCTCCCTGCCAATGCACAAATACCACATGTCCGCAGTCTGATACTTCCCGGGGATGGGTCTGCCCGCCTCGGCCGCCTCCTCTATCTCTGCAGGACTGTATTGTTCTACATTCATCTTACAGAGAATGGCCTGCTCCTTACATCCCTCCACATTCTCCCATTCCGTGAGCAGCTCGGCATGTTCATAGCCCAACTGCGCCTCTTTCAGGATGCCGTCCTCGAAAACAAGGCAATCCGTCGGAATCTGCATGAAACAGGCTGTATATCCCCATTCCGGCGTTCCACACAGACTGCTGCCCTGGGCATATTCCGAATCTTCATATCGCCATTTATAGGTCATGCCTTTCCATGTGCCGTCACCCAGATCTGTCCGAAATTCCTCAGGGCGCATACTACAATAGATGTTATGATACTCATAGTCATAATTTATTCCAGCCATATGACCATCTGGAAAGCTATACATCCTGACCCACTGAAAAAGCTCCCCCGTATCCTCCAACTCGTCAATCTTACTGATTACATCTTCTTTCCAGCCGTCACTGGGATCCTCCCCATAGTTTAGCGCATCCTTGTAATATAGCAGCGCACCAAGCGCATCATTTCTTCGTGTCAATGCCAAATCGACAATCCGATTATTTATTGCATGAACCCGAATATCAAGCTGATAATTACATCCATTTTCGGTAGTCTGCAGTGGACATCGATAACTATTCCCATATTGCTTTTCAAATCCCTGATATCCGCTATAATGCTCCAGCAGCGGCACTGGCTCCGCCACCAGCTCTTTCAGCCGTTCCAATGTCAGCACTTCCGCCTCCTGGTCATCTGGCTCCGCCTCTGGCTGCTCCGTCTCCTGCATATCTTCTGTGAACTGCCCCTCTGCGAACTCCTCCCCCGGCTCAGACTCCGCCTGCTCTGTCGTATCCTGCATTTCAGAAGCTCCTGCTGCTGAAACCGGCAGTTCCGGCTCCTCCTGCCCATCAGGACTGCGCAGCAGAAGCAGTACCCCTGCAATCACGGCAGCCCCTCCCAGGCATATCCCCGCCACCCACAGTTTCCTGTTCTTCTTCCTCTTCTGCATAAACAGTCCCCCTTTCTGCCCGGCTGTTACTGCTCCTCAAATTCTTCAATCAGCCTTTTCAGTTCCTCGATCTCCTTTTCTCCCAGTTTTCTGCGTCTTGAAAAAGCTGTCAGAAACTGGGGCAGCGATCCTCCGAAGGTCTCCCGTATGAACTGCTCTCCCTGGGCTCCACGAAATTCCTCCCTGCCCATCTTTACCACCACGATACTGTTTTCATTGGCAAAAATTCCTCTGTCGCAGAGCCTCTTCAGCATGGTATAAGTAGTTGTCCGCTTCCAGCCAAAAGCCGCCTCGCACAGCTTCGTCAGTTCCGCTGTGGCCAGCGGAGCTTTGTCCCAGATCAGTTCTGCCAGCTTCTGTTCCATTTCTCCCAATTTATAACGTTCCATTATATATCCTCACTTCTGCAGCACCGTATTTGTCTAACGTCTTTAGACAATTACAGTTTACCATTATTGGTCAGATATGTCAAGAACCCCCATTCATCTGTTCAGAAAGAATGGGGGTTCTTCACCTTTAACCTGCTTACTTTATTTTACAGTTTTACAGAAATTCCTTTACCGACTTGTAAACGCCCTCTGCATCCAGGCCATACTTCGCCACCAGTGCTGCTGCGGAGCCGGATTCGCCGAACACATCCTGCATACCGATCTTCTTCACAGGAGTGGGCAGTTTTGCACTTAAGCAGTCGCACACTGCGCTGCCCAGGCCGCGGATCACGGAGTGCTCCTCCACAGTTACCACCTTGCCGGTCTTCTTTGCACTGTTGATAATAAGCTCCTCATCCAGTGGCTTGATGGTGCAGATGTTCACTACCTCTGCACTGATGCCCTCTGCCGCCAGCTTCTCCGCTGCGCCCAGTGCGGAATCCACACAGATACCGGTGGCCACGATGGTCACATCCGTCCCTTCCTTTACCACACTGCCCTTACCGATCTCGAAATGATAGTCCGGCCTGTCATTGATAACAGG
>JAGANP010000140.1 GCA_017624175.1 Lachnospiraceae bacterium
AGAAACTGGCAATCAGGGAGAGATTAAGTAATATTTGACAACAGGTACAGGAAAGCAGTAGACTTAAGAAAACCAAGTCTGGACAGATCTATAGCAGGAACTCTCTGCGACTCTCCAACTGACAGTAAGTTTACTCTATCATAAGGATGATTGTATTTGTCAAAAAAAGAAATATGGTGTACTATGGTTGTGGGGTATTAGATATGAGCAATGCAGCCCATAAGGAGGTACGAAGTTGAGAAAGAAAACAAACAAAATAGTCTATGTGATCCTTGGTGTATTGAGTATACTGTTTTTTGCTTTTGCGGCTTTTGCAGTAGCAGTACGCAGGCAAGACTTTCTGGCAGAGGGCGATATGCTCATGGCAGAATTTTGTATACAGCTTGGAATCATTGTGAGTATTTGCGGCTTTATCCTGTTAGGAGTTATTTTCCTGCTTCTGGGGAAAGACAAAAAAGCAAAGATAGAACAGATACTTTTTAATCAGGAAATGAAAACCACTCCATTATTTGAACAATGGTTCAGAAGCGAAGATGAGCTGCTCAAAAACAAGCAGCGTTCTTCGGTAATTGTTGTCAGGATTTTAAGTGTTTTGTTGTTCATATCTTTAATCAGAATGCTGATATTACTTATGGATGGCGGCGGAATATTTGAAGCGGCGGTTTGCCTGTTTCTGCTTCTTATTATCTATTTTTCATGGTGGCTTACGGATTATAGGAAACAATTTATACGCCCGCTTTTAAATTCTGTCTCAAAACAGCTTTTGACTTCAGCAGACAAAGAAGCTTTCGCACGCCAGTTTTTAGAAAGCGGAGCAGATGAGATCATCTATACGGCACAACCACAGGCGTTTAAATCCGCCGCCTTTGTAGCGGAAGATTATTCTTATATCCGCCAGTTTCGTAAAAGCCGGATCATAAAAAACAAAGAAATAAGCCGGGCGATTTTGAAAAAAGAATCTTACACGGTAGGATTGCACTCTCATTACAGAAGTTGCTTTGCTATAGAATTATACGCAAATAGCAATCCTGTCCCAATTTGGCGTGGGTATTTTCACAGTCAAGAAGAGGTATACGATGCTCTGGGCATTTATAAAAAACACAGCCGCTTATCAGATGAAAATGTAAACAATCTGTTGGCAAAATGAATTGAAGGTGAAATGGCCTCCGTTTATTGAGCCAATAATCTCCATGTCGGCAACTGAATATATTATCACGGTTTTTCCAGTCGCTTTGCTCTTCGAAGCTCTGCCATTTCCCATTCTCCTTTTTCAGCTTCCGTTTCCAGAACCAGTTGGGGAACCCTGGCAGGATGCCCGGCTTCGTCCAGCAGTACCATGACCAGATAGGCACGGTTGATGGGTCTGCGGATCCCGGAAACGGGGTCCTCCACATAGGTATCCACCCGGACCTCCAGGGATGTGTTGCCAGTGTAGGTAACGTAGCCGATCAGCACCAGCAGATTGTCCACATAGGCTCCCGCCTTGAAGGTCAGGTTATCGATGGCGGCGGTGGTAACACTGTCACTTCCGGTATGTCTCTTTGCCACGATGGCAGCCACCTCGTCAATCATTTTCAGTAATGTTCCGCCGAAAAGGCGCCCGTTGCCGTTCAAGTCCGCCGGACTGACCAGGTGAACCTGTTCGGTTTTTGAGTAAGATACGGTTTTGGTAAAGGGTTCTGTCATAAAATTGTACCTCGTCGTTTAATGGTAGTTTTAGTGTATCACAAATAAAAGAATTTTAAAGAGAGAATTTTATTCATGTACTGCGAACCGTATAAAAAAACCTACTTCGGCATATTTTCTACATAGAGATTGTTGTATAAAAGGAGTAATGCGAAAATATGCCGGAAGGAACAGCCATCTATGTGGTGCAGCCGGGCGATACGGTGGACAGTATCGCCGCCCTCTATGGGGTAAATGCAGGAACCATCGCACAGGACAATCAGATCATCTATCCTTATGAGCTTGCTGTGGGGCAGGCTCTTTTCATTAACCTAGGGACAAGACAGCCCTATAGATCCCTGCGGGTCACGGGCTATGCCTATCCATATATCCATGAGAGCGTGCTGGTCGATACCCTGCCCTATCTGTCAGAACTGGCAATCTTTTCTTATGGCTTCACGACAGAGGGGGAGCTGGTGCCGCCGACACTGCCGGATGACTGGATGATTGCGTTGGCGCTTCAGTACGGCACGGCCCCCATTCTGACACTGACGCCCTTGGACGAACAGGGACGCTTCAGCAATTATCTGATCCACAATGTGGTGCAGAATCCGGAAACCGTCAATATTCTGATTGACAACCTGCTGGTAACCATGCAGCAGAAAGGATATCAGGGAGTGGACATTGATTTTGAGTACATCCTGGCAGAGGATCGGGATGCTTTTACGGAATTTGTCAGACAGGTAGCGGAGCGGATGCGGGAGAACGGTTATCACACCTCTGTGGCTTTAGCGCCCAAGACCAGCGCTGACCAGCAGGGACTTCTCTATGAGGGCAAGGATTACCGGGCACTGGGGGAAGCAGCGGATCATGTCCTGCTGATGACATACGAATGGGGCTATACCTACGGGCCGCCCATGGCCGTAGCTCCGCTGAACCAGGTGCGCCGGGTGGTGGAATATGCGGTAACGGAGATTCCGGTGGAGAAGATTGATCTGGGAATCCCCAATTACGGATACGATTGGCCCCTGCCCTTTGTCCGTGGAGAAACTAAGGCTACCTCCATCGGCAATATCCAGGCGGTACGTATTGCCATAGAACAGGGGGTACCGATTCAGTTTGATAACCTGGCCCAGAGTCCATTTTTTACCTATCGGCAGGTGGAGCAGGTACAGGAGAACGCTTCGGCCGGAAATCTGGCGGAAGATACTCAGACGCAAGAAAGCGGAGAAACGGCAAATGGCCCGGATACCTTTGGAGGAAATGAGATCGATATCACCGTCAATGCCTATGTGGAGCACGAGGTCTGGTTTGAGGATGTGCGGAGCCTCCAGGGAAAATTTGACCTGATCCGGGAGTTTGGCCTGGGGGACTGCGGCAACTGGCAGATCATGCGGTGGTTTGCTGCCAACTGGAAGCTGCTGTATCAGAACTTCTATATTGACAAGTAGATGCCCAAGAGAAACAGATGACAGGTATATGGAAAATATGATACAATATGTAAAATGCATGTCATAGTGCTATGGTACAGACAGGAAAGGCGGCGGACAGTATGAGAATGTATGATATCATCATGAAAAAACGAAACGGCGGCAGATTATCCCCGGAGGAAATTCAATTTTTCATCTCCGGCTATACCCGGGGAGAGATTCCGGATTATCAGGTCTCCGCCCTGATGATGGCTATCTATTTCCAGGGCATGGATGAGGAGGAGACTCTGGCTCTGACCATGGCCATGGCCCACAGCGGAGAAATGCTGGATCTGTCCGCCATAGAGGGAAGCAAGGTGGATAAACACAGCACCGGAGGCGTAGGGGATAAGACTTCCCTGGCTCTGACTCCCATGGTGGCAGCCTGCGGGATTCGGGTGGCAAAGATGAGCGGCAGAGGACTGGGCCATACCGGCGGGACCATAGATAAGCTGGAGAGCTTTCCGGGCTTCAGCACTGCCATCAGCCGGGAGCAGTTTATCCGTCAGGTCAACGAGATCGGCATCTCCATCATGGGACAGACGGCGGATCTGGCTCCGGCGGATAAGAAGCTGTACGCCCTGCGGGACGTCACCGCCACCGTGGACAACATGTCCCTGATTGCCAGCTCCATTATGAGCAAAAAACTGGCGGCAGGAGCCGACGCTATCGTGCTGGATGTGAAAACCGGCAGCGGCGCCTTTATGAAAACAGAAGAAGATTCTCTGGCCCTGGCCCGGGAGATGGTAAAGATCGGAAACGGAGCAGGAAGAAAGACCATTGCGGTAGTATCCGACATGGATCAGCCCCTGGGCAGAGCCGTGGGCAATGCGCTGGAGGTAAAAGAGGCCATTGATACCCTGCGGGGCCAGGGGCCGGAGGACTTTGTGGAGCTGTGCCTGACTCTGGGCAGCCAGATGCTGCTTGCCGGGGGAAAAGCCCAGGAACCGGATCAGGCCAGAGCCATGCTGCAGCAGACCATGGAAAGCGGGGCAGCGCTGGAGAAGCTGGCACAGTTTGTGCAGGCCCAGGGCGGCGATCCGGCGGCTGTCTATGATACCGGCCTGCTTCCTGCGGCGGCCTGCTCGGAACCGATTCCGGCCCTGGAGGACGGCTATATCCACCGAATTCGCTGTGACGAGATCGGCATTTGTTCTCTGATGCTGGGCGGCGGCCGTGAGACCAAGGACAGTGAGATTGATCTTGCCGTGGGACTGGTACTGACAGCCAAGGTGGGGGATTATGTGAAAAAGGGGGAGCCCCTGGCTTATATGCACTATAATGATCCGCATAAAGCGGCGGCTGCCAGAGAACGCTTTTATCGGGCCTATACCATCGGCGCAGAAGCCGGAGGGAAAGCCCCCGTGCTCATCCATCGGATTCTCGGCTGACATACCGGACAAGAAGCGCCGCATATATTAAAAGGAGCAAATGTCAAGATTCAGGAGGCATGACCGATCCTATGAAGAAAAAGCAAGCCGATGGTCCGAGCCGCAGGGAGGCCATTATTGATTCCCTTTCCCTGCCCAAGGACGTCCTGCTGGGCGCCATAAAGGTAACCCTGACCGGCAGTCAGGAAGCCTGGATCGAAAATTATAAAGGAATCCTGGAATACACGGAGTGCCAGATCCTGCTGCAGGGAAAAAACTGCCAGGTGTGCTTTGAGGGGCAGCGCCTTTGCATAGAATATTATACCAATGAGGACATGAAAATCAGCGGCTGCATTCGCTGTGTCAGGTATCAGTAATCTCGAACCGGGAGGATCGATATGGTAGGAATACTGGAATTCCTCAAAGGGTATGTCAGAATCAAAATATGGGGCGTATCGCCGGAACGTTTCCTGAACCTGTGCAGCAATAAAAATATTTTGCTCTGGGACATCAGCAAAAATGGCAATGAATATACCATGTGTATCAGCCTGAATGCATTCCGGCAGCTTCGTCCCATTGCCAGGAAAACAGGAGTGAGGGCAGTCATCTTGCAAAGATATGGGCTGCCCTTTTTCATTCCCCGGCTGCTGAAGCGGAAAGTGTTCCTCGTGGGGCTGCTGCTCTGTGTGGCGTTCTGGATCGTCAGCTACCGGTTTATCTGGGATATCCGCCTGGATGGGAATTATCAGATTTCCCAGGAGGTGTTTCAGGACTTCCTGGCGGCGCAGCAGGTATATGTGGGAATGCAGAAAGAAGATCTGGATATCAGCGCCCTGGAAAAAGAGATCCGGCGGACTTTCCCGGAGGTGACCTGGACCTCTGCCAAGCTTAACGGCACCAGGCTGGAGATCTCCATCAAGGAAAATGACGCCCCTATTATTACGGAGCAGCCCCGGGAGGAGGGCGGACAGGATCTGGTGTCGGAATACAGCGGCATTGTGACTTCCATGATCGTGCGCAGCGGGGTTCCCATGGTAAAAATCGGCGATACCGTGGAGGAGGGAACACTGCTGGTAGAGGGCCGTGTGCCCATCTACAACGAGGATGCCACAATCCGGGAATATCTGTATACCACAGCAGATGCGGATATCACCGTGGAGCATACCCTTACCTATCGAGATACCCTGCCCACCTCCTACATCCAGATGACCTACACCGGCCGCAGGGAAAGCCGGTTCTACCTGAGAGTGGGCAGCCGGGAGTTCAAGCTGCCCCAGGAACGCCCCTATCTGGTATATGACACAGTGATCCAGGGACATACACCCGCCATGTTTGAAAAATTGTCCATTCCGGTTTCCTGGGGACAATACGTCTATCGGGAATACATGAATGTGGAGCATGAATACACTTTGCAGCAGGCGGAAACCCTTTTAACAGAAAAAGAATTGCAATTTCTTACAAGTTTAGAGGAAAAAGGGGTACACATTATTGAAAAAGATGTTAAAATAGAGGAGAGCAGTGCGTGTTGGACCATGGAGGGCCAGATTCTGGTGGAACAGCTCACCGGGCGCCTGGTGCCCACCACTGTGGAAAATGAAACGTCGGACAATGGAGAACAGAATGAGTGAAGTGACATTACAGATGGATATGCCTGCAGAGCATATGCGGAAGATTTTCGGAGCAGGGGATTCCTATATCCGCAAGATCGAACGGGACCTGCAGGTGAGTATTGTGGACCGTAACGGGCGTATCGCCATTACCGGGGAGGAGCATCAGGCCAACCAGGCCTGCCGGATACTAAGCCAGCTTACGGAGATATCCAGAAGAGGCAATGAAATCGAGGAGCAGAGCGTAGATTACGCCATCACATTAGGTATGGAAGAGAAAGAAAATATTTTAACGGAAATCGACGGAGACGTGATCTGTCACACCATAAGCGGCAAACCCATAAAGCCCAAGACCTATGGGCAGAAGCAGTATGTGGATGCCATCCGCAGCAAAATGATTACCTTTGGTCTGGGGCCTGCCGGTACCGGC
>JAGANP010000141.1 GCA_017624175.1 Lachnospiraceae bacterium
AGCTTGGAGGTCCAGGCGGAAAGCGCCTCCTCCATGGAGATCCGTACCTGTCCCACTGCAAAGACAGGCTCTGCCGTCACCGTACCGATGACCATATAATCCAGCTCTCTCTCCTCCAGCAGCGCCAGCTTCTCTGCGGGCATCTCCACCAGCAGATCACCCAGACCGTTGCAGAACAGATCCTCTGCATCCACATTTTCTTCCATCGTAACGCCCAGCTTATTGCCGAAAGCCATCTTGGACACAGCCGCAGCCACACCCTTAGCGTCCAGCGCATAGGCGGATACGATGGCTTTCTCCAGCATCAGCTGATGAATGGTGCCGTACAGCTCCATCACCGCCTCATACATGGGCACATCAAAATCATCCTTCTCAATGGCAAAACGCACCAGCTTATTGCCGGGAGTCTTCAGCTCCGGCGTCACGATATCGCCGTATTTCGCAATATCCACCGCAAAGGATACCAGCGTGGGCGGCACGTCAATATCATTGAAGGTACCGGACATGCTGTCCTTACCGCCGATGGAGGGCAGGCCAAAGCCGATCTGGGCGTCATAAGCGCCTAAAAGTGCGGCAAAAGGCTGGCTCCAGCGGGACGGATCCTCCGTCATCCGACGGAAATACTCCTGGAAAGTAAAGCGGATCTTGCTATAGTCACCGCCGCTGGCCACGATCTTGGCCATGGACTCCACCACCGCATAGATCGCACCGTGATAGGGGCTCCAGGAGGACAGATAGGGATCGAAGCCATAGCTCATCATGGTCACCGTATCCGTTTTCCCTTTTAATACCGGCAGCTTGGCTACCATGGTCTGAGTCTCGGTCAGCTGATGCTGACCGCCATAGGGCATCAGCACGCTGGCTGCGCCGATGGAGGAGTCAAACATCTCCACCAGACCTTTCTGGGAGCAGACATTCAGATCGTTCAGCATCGTCAGCCAGGCGCCCTTGATATCGCCTGCCTCTGCCAGCTCTCCCACTTTCTCTATGGCATATCGCTCAAAATAATTTTCTTTCTCGTCGGGGATATCCACTTTTACATTGGTTTCCTGATGGGCGCCATTGGTATCCAGGAACGCACGCTTTAAGTTGACGATATCCTTTCCTCTCCAGTTCAGCACCAGACGGGGCTCCTCGGTCACCGTAGCCACTGCCACTGCCTCCAGGTTCTCCTCTGCCGCATAACCCAGGAAAGCATCCACATCCTTAGGATCCACCACCACTGCCATACGCTCCTGGGATTCGGAGATCGCCAGCTCCGTGCCGTCCAGACCGGCGTACTTCTTGGGCACCTTGTCCAGATCCACGGTCAGGCCGTCTGCCAGCTCGCCGATGGCCACGGACACGCCGCCTGCGCCGAAGTCGTTGCACTTCTTGATCAGTCTGCTGACTTCCTCTCTGCGGAACAATCTCTGGATCTTGCGTTCCGTGGGCGCATTACCCTTCTGCACCTCTGCGCCGCAGGTCTCAATGGACTGCTCTGTATGCACCTTGGAGGAGCCGGTAGCGCCGCCGCAGCCGTCACGGCCGGTCCGTCCGCCCAGCAGGATAATGATATCGCCGGGATCGGAGGTCTCCCGAATCACATTTTTCCGGGGAGCAGCGCCCATAACGGCGCCGATCTCCATACGCTTCGCCACATAGTTGGGATGATAGATCTCCTTGACAAAGCCGGTAGCCAGACCGATCTGGTTGCCGTAGGAGGAATAACCGCTGGCAGCGCCCCTCACCAGCTTTTTCTGGGACAGCTTGCCCTTCAGGGTGTCTGCCACCGGCACCGTGGGATCCGCTGCGCCGGTAACACGCATGGCCTGATACACATAGCCCCGACCGGATAAGGGATCCCGGATGGCGCCGCCCAGACAGGTTGCCGCACCGCCGAAGGGCTCGATCTCGGTGGGATGATTGTGGGTCTCGTTCTTAAAGAATACCAGCCACTCCTCTGTCTCCGTGTGATCCTCGTACTCCATCTCCACCGGCACCACTACGGAGCAGGCATTGATTTCGTCGGACTCCTCCATATCCTCCAGTTTGCCGTCCTTTTTCAGCTTCCGCATGGCCATCAGGGCCAGATCCATCAGACAGAAAAATTTATCTGCTCTTCCGGCAAAAATCTCCGCCCGGGTGTCCATATAGCTCTGATAGGTGGCTTCAATGGGATCCCGGTAATACCCCTCCCCGAACTCCACCTCCTTGAGCTCTGTGGAGAAAGTGGTGTGACGGCAGTGGTCGGACCAGTAGGTATCCAGCACCCGGATCTCCGTCATGGACGGATCCCGCTTCTCCTCGTCACGGAAATAGTTCTGAATATGTAAAAAGTCCTTAAAGGTCATGGCCAGTCCCAGGGAGTCATAGAGCTTGCGCAGCTCCTCCTGAGGCATCTGAATAAAACCGTCAAAAATAATCACATCCGCAGGCTCCGTAAACGCCGTCACCAGGGTCTCGGGCTTTACCATGTCCGTCTCCCGGGAGTCCACAGGGTTGATGCAGTATGCCTTGATCCGTGCCATCTCCTCCTCGGACACATTGCCGATAATCATATAGGTCACAGCCGTGCGGATAAGGGGCTGCTCGTCCTCCTTCAAAAACTGTATACACTGCACTGCGGAATCTGCTCTCTGGTCAAACTGACCGGGCAGAAATTCTACGGAAAAGACATGACCGTTTTCCGGAATCTCAATATTTTCCTCATACAGATCATCCACCGGCGGCTCGGAGAATACGGTCCTGCAGGCGGTGGCAAAGGTTTCGTCAGAAATGTTTTCCACATCATAGCGGATAAACTCTCTCACCTCTTCCACGTTGCCCAGACCCAGATAATTCTGCAGGTCACCTTTCAGCTCCCTTGCTTTTACCGCATATGGCGCTTTCTTTTCTACATAGATACGTCTCACGTTTCCCATGATGAGTCCTCCATAAAAAGTTATTGTATTCATTATAAAGGGT
This sequence comes from Lachnospiraceae bacterium, assembly GCA_017624175.1. Taxonomy (GTDB): domain Bacteria; phylum Bacillota; class Clostridia; order Lachnospirales; family Lachnospiraceae; genus Acetatifactor. The sequence goes on from JAGANP010000141.1 coordinate 2,947, forward strand.
TACCCCGTTTCCCACAAGAACCAAAATAAAAAATATTCATTCATGGAGCCGGTGTACCAGCCGGTAGACCGTATCTCCCTGATGGATCAGCGCCCTGGTATGGGCAAAAAAGACAATGCCATCGGTGGGCGCCAGAATGGTCTCCCGCACTGTCCCCTCCTGGGGATCCAGAATCTCCGCCATGACCCGGCCGTAACGCACATCATCCCCGGCCTTTACCAGCCCCCGGAAGATCCCCGCCGCTCCGGCGTGAACATCGGACAGATCCTGCTCGTACAGCACATGGCTGATGTACCCGCTGTGGCTTTCATAGCGGATGATCCCCATCCGTTTCAGAAAACGCAGCACCGCCGCCACCGCCTGTCTGGCGCTCTGCTCGTCAATCTCCTGATTTCTATTGGTATACAGAGAGAAAGCAGCCGTCATCTCATCCTGCCAGTTATAGTTCAGCGTGCTGGTGTCGATGGGTGCGGGCTTATGCACCACCACATAGGGCAGACCGAACAGGTTGGCCAGGGAGGTGTTCTGATAACCGGTCTCCATCATCCGCACATGGGGCACGAACTCCCCGTCCATATAAAAGGAAGCAAACTGGATCCCATAGATATAATTTCCCACATTCTCCAGCAGCGCATGAGCGATCCTCCGGCCCTGCTCCCCATAGGCATTGCCGGGAAAGGCCCTGTTCAGATCGCCATTGTCCACGCCGAAAAAGTGCCGACCCACGTTGATGCCGTAGCTGTTGACCACCGGGATCACCTGGATCTGCTTCCCTGCGCTGATGCAGCCGTTGGCCTCCAATTCCTTCAGGGCCCGGATCAGCTGGGAACAGATATACATCTGCTGAATCTCATTGCCCCTGAGCGAACCCACGATACAGGCAGATTTCTCTCCGTGTCCGAAGAGATAGCCCCTGATCTTCATATCTTCCCGATAAACCGAATGTACGGTATATATTTCCTGTATATGCATAAACAGTTTTCCCTCTTTAATCAATATCGGTCAGAATCCGGGCCAGCAGATCGCCCTCATAGACCACCGGATAGTTGCGCAGCGTAAACAGCAGGCCGTCCTTGCCCGCCGTGATGCGGCTTCTGACCTCTCCGGTCATGGGATCCACCACTTCCCCGATCAGTTCTCCCACACAGACAAAGTGATTGTGCTGACTCCGGGCCAGAAAGATCCCCTCCGTCTCGCTGCGGATAAACTCCACCTTGCCGTCGCTGGAAATGGCGGGCAGCTGGGTGGGCACCGTCTCCCCGGTCCACAGTCCCATCTCATGCATCACATTAAAGATTCCGTCCACCACCTGGTTTCCATAGACCATATTGATGCTGTTGCCCTGCCCCAGCTCCACCACCATGGTAGGAACGCCCAGAAGATTCAGGGAATGGGCCAGCGTGGCTTCATGTACGGTGGCCGTGGCGTTCATCCAGATCATATCCACATTCATCAGCTTGGCAAAGGGCAGCATCCGCTGCGCAAACTCCTCACTGAGCCGTACCTGGGGAATCTCCTGCACAAAAATATCACTGGCATGAATATCAATGCACAGATCCGCCCCCACCAGATCGTCCACTACTGCCGCTGCGATCTGCTCCATGGCATTGCCGTCCTTGCTGCCCGGAAACATCCGATTCATATCCATGCCGGTGGTGGGCAGAGTCCGGTTGGCCAGGTCGATTCCCAGCGGATTCAGCGCCGGATAGATATCCACGATCCCCGTCAGGCACTCCGGATGCTCTCCGATCCGCCTGGCCACCTCATAGCAGATATACTGTCCCTCCAGTTCATCCCCGTGGGTGCCGGAGACCAGAGCAATCCGTCCCAGCGCCCCGGTTTCTTTCTGATAACAGATTCTGTTTCTCCGTATCGCCAGATGCTCCCCCACGGGCAGCTCCAGCGAAGCTATGGTTTTAATCATATATTTCCCCTTTTTCCTCTATCATAATTTATGCCCCTGCCGCCGGCAGGAGCACCTGATTATTCTTCCACTCCCAGAGCGGTAAGTATATACATAAATTCCCGATCCACCGTCTCTGCCGTAATGCCGATGGTCTGCGCATTGATCTTCAGTCCCTCCAGCACAAACATGATATTGCGGGCCGTCCCCATGGGATCCTCGCAATAAAATTCCCCGTTCTCCACACCGGCTTCGATCAGCTTCTCCATAATCTTCACCGCAGAATCAAACTGCTTTTTCAGAATATTATCCTTCTTGGGCAGTTCATTTTCAAAGTAAAATTCATAGGTGGCCTGGGTCAGGGTATCCTTCTTCCGAAGCAGCTCCTTCTTCTGCTCTTTCAGAAAAAGCGCCAGAATATCCGCTGCGGTGGCGTCCTCCGTAATACTGTCGGAAAATACATCATCCACCTCCTCGGTCTCCAGCTTCAATACCTCGAGAAAAATCTCTGCAGTGCTGTTAAAGTATAGATACAGACCGCCCCGGCTGATCTCGCAGGCGTCCACGATATCTTTCATCGTGACTCTTTTATAGCCCTTCTCCATAAAAACCCTGCGGGCCGTCTCCAAGATGTACTTCCTCTTCTGTGCTGATTTTTCTCCCATCTGCTTCCCCACTCTTTCCGCTGCTCTTTCTTCCATAAATTGTGCGCTTAGGCCCACGCTGTCAGCGCTTTACTCCTGTTCAAGGGGTTTATCCCAGAATTCCACGAGTTCCTGCATCTTCTCCAGGATCATACCGAAGATATTCTCCCTGACCGCCTGGGCCCACAGAACCGCCTTGGTATTCCCTCCCAGCACATACCGGGACAGGATGCCGCACAGCACATTCCATTCCCGCATTGTGGCCGCTTCAATGGCCTTTCTCTCATCTGCGGGCGTCTTCAGCTGTCTGCGGGAATACACATAAGCGTAATTCCGATCCATAAAGCCGGACTTTCCCGCCTCCTTTACAAAGCCCAGCAGGGTACTGTCATAGATCGGAAAAGACATGGTGGTATTGCCGTCCGCATGTCCGTCATATTCCGATCCCGTCTTCATTCCTGCATGTTCCTCCAGCCAGGGCAGATACCGTAAAAGGGGAGTCAGCTCCTCCTTATATTGTTTTGCCATATCCCGCATATATTCCTGATCCAAGGCCGCTTACCTCCTAAAAAAAGCTATACACATCTTAGTATATCATCCTCTGCTTAAAAAGCAAAGTGTTTTCTACAAAAAAAGCCCGTTTTCAGCAAAAATGCCAAAAGCCCCCGGAGCAATCCGGGGGCCGATAGGTCTGCCTTAAGCCTGCAGACCGGTATATAACTGATAATATTTTCCTTTTTCCTCGATCAGCTGATCGTGGGTACCCCGCTCGATGATACGGCCCTGCTCCAGAACCATGATACAGTCGGAATTGCGTACCGTGGAAAGTCTGTGAGCGATCACAAAGGTGGTTCTGCCCTTCATCAGCTTATCCATGCCGTCCTGCACGATCCGCTCGGTACGGGTATCAATGGAGCTGGTTGCCTCATCCAGAATCAGCACCGGGGGATCCGCCACCGCCGCTCTGGCGATTGCCAGCAGCTGCCTCTGGCCCTGGCTCAGGTTGGCACCGTCACCGTGGAGCATGGTATTGTAGCCCTCCGGCAGACGCCGGATAAAGCCGTGGGCATTGGCCAGCTTGGCAGCCTGGATCACTTCCTCATCGGTGGCATCCAGCTTGCCGTAACGGATATTTTCCATAACCGTACCGGTAAACAGATGGGTATCCTGCAGCACGATCCCCAGGGAACGGCGCAGATCGGCCTTTTTGATCTTGTTCACATTGATGCCGTCATAGCGGATCTTACCGTCCTGAATATCATAGAAACGATTGATCAGGTTGGTGATCGTGGTCTTGCCTGCGCCGGTGGAGCCTACAAAGGCGATCTTCTGGCCGGGCTGGGCATAGAGTTCAATATCATGCAGGATGATCTTTTCGTCCGTGTAGCCGAAATCCACATGTTCAAATACCACGTCTCCTTTCAGCTCCGTGTAGGTCACCGTATCGCTGTCCTTATGATAATGCTTCCAGGCCCAGAGACCGGTACGCTTCTCGGACTCTGTGATCTCCTGACGGTCATTTTTCCTGGCATTGACCAGTTCCACATAACCGTCATCCACCTCCGGCACCTCATCCATCAGACGGAAGATTCTGTCCGCACCGGCCAGCGCCATGATGATGCTGTTAAACTGCATACTGATCTGGTTGATGGGCATGCTGAAAGACTTGTTCAGCGTCAGGAATGCCGCCAGATCTCCCAGGGACAGGCCGGAAATCCCGGTGATCGCCAGAGCGCCGCCCACCACTGCGCAGATCACATAGCTCAGATTGCCCAGCTGGGCATTTACAGGCCCCATAATGTTACCGAATTTATTCGCCTTATAGGCGCTGTCATACAGCTGGTCATTCAGCTCATTGAACTGCTTCAGGCTTTCCTCCTCGTGGCAGAACACCTTGACCACCTTCTGCCCCGTCATAGTCTCCTCGATGCAGCCGTTCAGTTTACCGATATCCCGCTGCTGGGACAGGAAAAAGCGGCTGGACAGGGAACCGATCTTCTTGGCCGCCAGCAGCATCACGCCCACCATGAGCAGCGTCACCAGCGTCAGCGGAATATCCAGCACAAACATGGAGATCAGAGTGGATACCACGCTGATTACGCTGTTCAGCAGCTGCGGAATACTCTGGCTGATCATCTGCCGCATGGTATCAATATCATTGGTATAGATGGACATGATATCTCCATGGGCATGGGTGTCAAAATAGCGGATGGGCAGCTTCTCCATCTTTTCAAACATATCATCCCGGAGGTTCTTCATCGTCCCCTGGG
>JAGANP010000142.1 GCA_017624175.1 Lachnospiraceae bacterium
CCAGATCCACCACTTTCTGTTTGGCCCGGTCACTGGTATAGGGCGGTGCATGAAAGTATACGGCATCAATCTTAACGCCCCTCTTAGCAATCATATAACCGGCTACCGGCGAATCAATCCCGCCGGATAAGAGCAGCATGGCCTTGCCGCCGGTGCCCACAGGCATTCCTCCGGGACCGGGGATGATCTCGGAATAAACGTAGATTTTCTCCCGCACTTCAATATTCAGCAGGATATCCGGCCGGTGCACGTCCACCTGCAGCTCCGGGATCGCTTTCAGGATCGCCTCGCCCATATCCCGGTTGATCTCCATGGAATCCTTGGGATAATTCTTGCGGCTGCGTCTGGCATTGACCTTGAAGGTCTTATGCTTGTCCGGATACGTCTCCTCCAGATACTGCACGACCCTCTCGCACAGCTTTTCCCAGCCCTCATCCTCCACATAGATTACTGGGCAGATCCCCCAGATGCCGAACACCTTCCGCAGATGCTCCACCGTCTCGTCAAAATCAAATTCAGTCTGGGCTTCCACAAAGATACGGCCCATGGTCTTGCGGATTGCAAACTCCCCCTCACATTTCTTCAGGGCATATTTGATCTGCTGGATCAGTGCGTCCTCAAACAGATATCTGTTTTTTCCCTTAATGCCGATCTCGGCATATTTGATTAAAAATGCTGTCAACATAGTTCTCCTCACTGCTCTTCTATGAAAGCTCCATAGGGGCCGGGGGCGCATTGCCCCCAACCGTCTATCTGCGTGTGTATTTTCGCAACATAGGAATCATATCATACATTGTGTCCAATGTATAGTCGATTTCTTCCCGGGTCGTGTAAACGGAAAAACTCAGCCGTATCGTGCTGTCCCACAGTTCCCGCTGCAGCTTCATGGCCTTCAGCGTTGCGGAGGTCTGGGGCTTGTTGGAGGCGCAGGCGCTTCCGGCGGAGACATAGATCCCCTTTTCCTCCAGGGCATGCAGCATCACCTCGCTGCGGATCCCATAGACGGTGACGCTGACCACATGGGGCGCCGTGGCCCGGCAGCCCTCCTCGGGAATCCCGTTGACCTGAATCCCCTCCATGCGGCTGATCTTCTCCACAAAATATTCTTTCAGCTCATAGAGCCTCTGCACATCCTCGTCCAGATGGGCGTACATCAGCTCCGCCGCTTTGGCCAGACCTGCGATACCGGGCACATTCTCCGTACCGGAGCGCATGTTTTTCTGCTGGCCGCCGCCGTAGACCACGGGCTGGATCTTCACCTGTTCTCCCACATACAGAAAGCCCACGCCCTTGGGGCCGTGGATCTTGTGACCGCTGACCGACAGCAGATCAATATTCATCCGTTTGGGCAGGATCCGGAACTTGCCGAAGCCCTGCACCGCATCCACATGGAACAGGATCGCCGGGTTCATGCGCTTGATCAGTGCTCCCGCTTCGGCAATGGGCTGCAGCGCCCCCACCTCGTTGTTGGTATGCATGATTGATACCAGGATGGTCTGAGGGGTAATGTCCGTCTCCAGGTCTTTCAGGGAAATCCGTCCCCACCGGTCCACCGGCAGATAGGTAACCTGAAAGCCCTGGCTTTCCAGATACTGCATGGTCTGCAGAACGGCCGGGTGCTCCACCTGGGTGGTAATCAGGTGATTGCCCCTCCTGCGGTTTGCCATGGCACAGCCGATCAGTGCCAGATTATCTGCTTCCGTACCTCCCGAAGTAAAAAGAATCTCTTTCTCCTGTACCTTTAATATCCCTGCCAGCGTCTCTTTGGCATAGCGCAGATACTGCTCCGCTTCCACACCCTTGCGGTGCATGCTGGACGGATTGCCATAATCGTCACACATGACCCGTGTGACCAGTTCCGCCACCTGAGGGAGCGCCCTTGTGGTTGCGGAATTATCTAAATATACTTCCATTGCTTATCTCTCCCCTCTCCGCCCTTTCCCGGACGGATCTGAAAGCTGCTGGTTTCTATAAATTATCATATGCAGAACAGCTTAGCCCTGCGCCATCCCACCGGAGCGCTTTGTGATATCATTTTCCCTCCAGCCGGTACATCAGCCAGGAAAGCACGGTCATCCCGGCAGTCTCCGTCCGCAGGATCCTTTTGCCCAGCGTAATGGGGAGCGCTCCCGCCTCCATGGCCCGGGCAATCTCCGTCTCCTCAAAGCCTCCCTCCGGCCCGATAAACACGGCAATATCCTGCCCCGGCTCCAGACCCTCCAGGAGTTCCCGGGTTCTGCCCATATCCTCTGCCAGCTCATAGGGAATCAGCTTCACCGGTATCCCTTTTGCATAGTCCAGCGCCTGCTGCCAGTTCATGACCTGCTGCACCTGGGGAATTACCCTGCGTTTGCTCTGCTTGGCCGCCGACTCCGCAATGGCCTGCCAGCGGGATACCCTGGCGGCGGCTTTTTTCTCCTCCAGCTTCACCACCGATCTGCGGGTCGCCACCGGAATCACCTGATAAGCTCCCAGTTCCACCGCTTTCTGTACGATCAGCTCCATCTTGTCCGCCTTGGGCAGGCCCTGGAACAGGTAGATCCGGGAGGGCAGTTCCACCCCGTCCTCTTTGATAAAACGGAGCTCGCAGCGGATCACTTCGTCCTCCAGAGCGATAATCCCGCAGCGGTACTCCCTGCCGTCCACGCCATTGCTGACAGCCAACTCCTCGCCCACCCGCATACGCAGTACATTTTTGATATGGTTCACATCACTGCCCCGGATCAGGATTTCTTTCCCCTGAATCTGCCCGGGCTCCACAAAAAACTGATACATTTTTATACTCCTGTCTGTTTCCGGGCGGTGACGGACACCCATTCTCCCTGGTAGGTCACTTCCAGGATCTCCAGGCCCGCAGCCTCCACCGCATCCCGGACGGTCTGCTCCTTATCGTCAATGATGCCGGAGGTAATGTATACGCCGCCGGGCTTTAACTGATTCACAATCACCGGGGTCAGGGGCACCAGCACGTCTGCCAGGATATTGGCCACCACAATATCGTAGCACCCATAGCCCACCTGATCCTGCACGGACTTATCCGTGATAATATTGCCAATCAGCATCGTAAAATCCGCCGGATTGATGCCGTTATCCCGGCAGTTGTTTGCCACCGCATCCACAGCGCAGATATCCAGATCCGTACCCACGGCATGCTTTGCGCCGAACATCAGGGACAGGATGGCCAGGATACCGCTGCCGGTACCCACGTCCAGCAGCCGGGTCTCGGGCGTAATATATTTGCGCAGCTGGCGGATACACAGCTGGGTCGTCTCATGCATTCCGGTGCCGAAGGCCGTGCCCGGGTCGATATGCAGCACCAGCTTATCACTGTCCTCCGGCTTGATATCCTCCCAGGAGGGGATCACCAGAATATCATCTATATAGAACTGATGGAAGTACTGCTTCCAGTTGTTGATCCAGTCAATATCCTCGGTCTCGTCCACCGTGACGGTGCCCTCGCCGATCTCCATGAACAGGCGAACGGCATCCAGCTCCTGCTTCACCTGTTCCAGGATCGTCTCCACATCCGTGGGCTCCCCCAGCACCTCCAGGCTGCCGTCTTCCTTTTTTTCCACAAAGAAGCTCAGATAGGCAATGCCGTCATCCTCCGGGCCCTCCGGCAGGATATCCACAAACATCTGCTCCTTTTCCAGTGCCGTCAGGGGCACCTTATCCTCGATCTGGGCCCCCTCCAGGCCAATATCATACAGGGCACTGATAATCATGTCCTCTGCTTCCGTTGTCGTCTTGATCCTGAATTTTACCCACTTCATATGCTTATCCTTTCTGTCCTGACAGAGAATTTCCCGGATATCTCTATTCTGTCTTCGCCCTATATTGCACAATTCTCTCATTCGGCTGATCGTTGTCCATACGTCTCTTTATTGTACAATCTAATAAAAAGCCTGTCAAATACTAATTCAGACCGTTGCAATAAAACGGTTTTTGGTGCATACTGGAAGCAGGCATAATGCTGTTAAAACAGATCATCAAAATGAATTGTTGTATCGGGACAGAAAGGAACCGCCATGAGACGAAGCAACGAGGATCAGGAACAGGCTTTCCGGGAATGGATGAAGAAGCAGTATAATGACGAGGGGATGCGCCGGTATACAGACAATGCCATCATTGCCTATTCCCATGCGCTGCGGACCGGCTGCCGCAAGCTGGAGCCCTACGTGGCCGGAAATCTCTTTTTCTATAAAAACAGTTATGAATTTGAGACCGCATATGAGCAGCTGCAGGGGCGTACAGAGTTCCGCAGGGCCAATGAAGCCTACGGCAACGGCACCCTGTCCGCCGCTATCCAGCTCTATCAGGCTTTTCTGCGGGGCGGTGAGGTCTCACAGGCCCCGGAGGTTTCTGCGCCTTTTTATCTGAAACAGGAGGCGGAGGACGAGACCTATGACGATGATCAGGGGATTGATTTCCACTATGAAGAGGTGCCCATGACGCCCCTGCAGAAAATCTATTACGGAGCCCCCGGCACCGGCAAATCCTACCGGGTAAACCGGATGATCGAGCGGGAATATCCGGTGCCCGAGGAACGGGATTCCCACTGCAAGCGGCTGATTTTCCACCCCACCTATACCTACCAGGACTTTATCGGCAGCATCAAGCCCCTGATCACCCTGGACAGACCCCTGGACTATGTTTTTGCCGCAGGGCCTCTGACTGTCCTGCTAAAGGAGGCTTTCATGCATCCGGCAGAGAAATACTATCTGGTAATCGAGGAGATCAACCGGGGCAATGCGCCCGCCATCTTCGGCGACCTGTTCCAGCTGCTGGACCGGCAGGCCAGCGGCAAATCCGAATATCCGGTGTCCAACAATGACATTACGGCTTATTTTTCCCGGGATCCGGGACTGAAAAAGCTGTTTATCGAGGGCAGAGTTTGGTTCCCGGCCAATTTCAATATCCTGGCCACCATGAACACTGCGGACGAAAATATTTTTGTGCTGGACAACGCCTTCAAGCGCCGTTTTTCTCTGGAATATGTACGGATCAGCTTTGACGATCTGCCTCCCGAGTGGAGCCAGACCTATGATACCTTTGCGGGCAGAAAGCCCCTGACGGCAATTTTTCAGGGAACGCCCCTAGAGGACTATGTGAGTCAGCTGTACTACGAGGGACGTCTGTCCCGGGACTGGCCCACCTTTGCCCGGCTGGTGAATAAAATTATTGATATGGTGAACAGACAGCAGCTGCAGGATGCCGGGAAGCAGTCCGCCGACGCCCGCTATCGCCTGTCCCGAATCCCGGAAAACAAGAAGCTGGGCCCATTCTTTGTGTCCGAAGCGGATCTGTGCCAACGGGATACTTTCATTAACAAGGTGATCTTTTATCTGAAGCAGGACGTGTTCCCGGATCATCCCCATTATCTGAACGAGTCCTATGAGGAACTGTATCTGACCTATCAGGAGGATGAGGCGGATCTGTTTGAACTGCTGCGTTAGCAATCAACAAAGGGTGCCCCGGAATGTAACTGAGCACCCTTTCTATTACTATGAATTTGAAACTCTTTTATAAACCGTATTGTTGGTGCTGCCCTCCGAAATAACATATCCTGTTTCCGTCAGCATATTGAGATATCTCCATGTAGACGTTTCCGATTTGCCGCACACTTTCTTAGCTTCTGCCGGTGTAATACTCCCCTGATTATCAATTACTTCTGCTATGCCGACTATCTTTTTATAATCAGC
>JAGANP010000143.1 GCA_017624175.1 Lachnospiraceae bacterium
CCATCGAAAGTAGCAAAATAATCCCTGGGAGTCTCCGCCCGGCGGATCAGCTGCACGCTGCCGTCTTCCTTTAACAGCAGCTCCGCAGACTTCAGCTTACCGTTGTAATTATAGCCCATGGCAAAACCATGCGCACCGGTATCATGAATCGCCAGATAATCCCCGATCTCCACCTGGGGCAGCATCCGGTCAATGGCAAATTTATCATTGTTTTCACACAAAGAGCCTGTCACATCATACATATGATCGCAGGGCTGATCCTCTTTCCCCAGTACGGTAATATGATGATATGCCCCATACATGGCCGGACGCATCAGGTTCACGGCACAGGCGTCCACACCCAGATATTCCTTATGGATGTGCTTTTCGTGAATAACTTTCGTTACCAGATGGCCATAAGGAGCCATCATAAAGCGGCCCAGCTCCGTATAGATCGCCACATCCCCCATGCCTGCGGGAACCAGAATCTCTTCGTAAACCTGATGCACGCTTTCCCCGATCGCCCGAATATCGTTGGGCGTCTGTTCAGGCCGGTAAGGAATGCCGATACCGCCGGACAGGTTAATGAACCGGATATGAGCGCCGGTCTCTTCTTTCAGCTGCACTGCCAGTTCAAACAGCTGCTTTGCCAGGGTAGGGTAATACTCGTTGGTCACCGTGTTGCTGGCCAGAAATGCATGAATGCCGAAATTCTCCACTCCCTTTGCTTTCAGAAGCTTATATCCCTCAAACATCTGCTCCGTGGTAAAGCCGTACTTTGCATCGCCGGGATTATCCATAATGTCCGTCCCCAGAGAAAAATATCCTCCGGGATTGAAACGGCAGCTTAAGGTTTTGGGCAGATAGCCCAGCGTCTTCTCCAGGAATGCAATATGGGTAATATCATCCAGATTGATGGTTGCGCCGATTTTCGCCGCATAGGCGAATTCCTCCGCCGGGGTATCATTGGAGGAAAACATGATATCCTCCCCTTTGATTCCCATGGCGTGGCTCAGCATCAGCTCCGTCAGGGAGGAGCAGTCCGTACCGCAGCCATAATCCCTTAATATATCAATTAAAAAGGGATTGGGCGTCGCTTTCACTGCGAAAAACTCCTTATACCCCGGATTCCAGGAAAACGCCTCTTTCAGCGCCTGGGCATTGGCCCGGATTCCTTTTTCATCATAAATATGAAACGGGGTGGGATAGGTCTTTACGATTTCCTCAATCTGTGCCTTGGTTACAAATGCTTCTTTTTTCATACTTTCCTCTTTCCTGCATATCCCAGATCTTTCCTTTCTCTATACCTGTGATACTGCACCAATCGTATTTTGCCTTACTTTCGGCCCTGCTGTTCCCGGCAGGCCGGATGTCTCTATTGTGCGAAATTTACAGCAGATGTGCCCTCATTTCCTCGGGGCTCATGGCGCTGAGATATGCAGGCGCCACATCAAATACCGTCTTACAGCCTTTCATCCCCTCCCGGTTCATGCGGTATGCCGCTCTGGCATAGGCAGTCAGCACGCAGGCGGTAAACTCGGGATTGGAATCCAGCTTCAGGCTGTACTCCATCACATGGTTATGCTCGCCGTTTACTCCGGTTTTCCCGGTGCGCAGCACAAAGCCGCCGTGGGGGATCCCGGCGTGATCCCGCTGCAGCTCCTCCTCCGTAATAAAATGAACGGTGGTATCATAATCTGCAAAATAATTGGGCATGGTCTTGATTTCCTTTTCGATCCAGGCTTTATCAGCGCCCTCCTCTGCCACTACAAAGCACTCTCTGGTATGCTTCTGGCGGGTGGTCAGCTCCGGATTCTCACAGGCACTCACGGATGCTAAGGCAGCCTCTACCGGAATCGTATACTGCTTGGCATCCTTAACGCCGGGAATGCGGCGGATTGCATCAGAATGTCCCTGGCTGACGCCCTTTCCCCAGAAGGTGTAATCACTGCCCTCCCGCAGGATCGCATTGGCATACAGACGGTTTAAGGAGAACATACCCGGATCCCAGCCCACGGAGATCATGGCTACCTTGCCGCCCTCTCTGGCAGCCTGATCCACAGCAGCAAAATGCTGCGGAATATTGGCATGGGTATCAAAGCTGTCCACCACATTAAAATATCCGGCATACTCAGGAGTCTGTTTCGGCAGATCTGTGGCAGAACCGCCGCAGAGTATCAGTACGTCGATGTCCTCCTTTTTCTGAAGCAGCTGATCCGCAGAATATACCGGCACACCGCTGGCGGCTTTCACCGTGGCGGGATCCCGGCGGGTAAACACTGCCGCCAGCTCCATGTCCTCATTCTGGCGGATCGCACACTCAATGCCCCTGCCCAGATTTCCATAACCTAAAATTGCAACTCTTATTTTCATGAATACTTCCCTATGCATAACGCTCTCTTTATTTTATACATCCTCAATCTGCCAGTCAATCGGCTCCACGCCATGCTCTTTCAGGAAACGATTTGTCTGGCTGAAAGGTCTGCTGCCGAAAAATCCGTTGTAGGCCGACAGGGGACTGGGATGGGGCGCTTTCAGAATCAGATGGTTCGGATTATTCAGCATCCGCTCCTTGGTCTGGGCCGGTCTCCCCCACAGGATAAACACAATGGGCCGGTCCTGCTTATTCAGAGCGGCAATGGCCGCATCCGTGAATTCCTCCCAGCCCTTTCCCCTGTGCGAATTGGCCATATGAGCCTGAACGGTCAGCACTGTGTTCAGCATCAGTACCCCCTGCTGAGCCCATTTTACCAGATAGCCGTTATTGGGGATCTTACACCCCAGATCGTCATGCAGCTCCTTATAAATATTGACCAGGGACGGGGGAATCTCTACCTCCGGCCTTACGGAAAAGCACAGGCCGTGGGCCTGTCCCACATTGTGATAGGGATCCTGACCCAGGATTACCACCTTTACCTTGCTTAAGGGCGTCAGGTGAAAGGCATTGAAAATATCGTCCGCCGGCGGAAAAATCTGTTTGGTGTTATACTCCTCTTTTACAAATTGAAACAGCTTTGCATAATAGGGCTTGTGGAACTCCGGGGAAAGCTCTGTCAGCCAGTCATTGCTTATCATTGCCATGTTATGTACCTCATATTCTTCAGTTTACAGTCTGACAGAGACGCCCCGGGAACGCAGATATTCCTTTACCTCCCGGATCTCCAGCTCCTTATAATGGAACAGAGAAGCCGCCAGTACCGCCTCCGCCTTGGCTTCCACCAATGCGTCATAGAAGTGCTCCAGCCTGCCGGCGCCGCCGGAGGCAATAACGGGAATCTTTACCGACTCTGCCACGGCTTTGGTCAGCTCCAGGTCATAACCGGCCTTGGTGCCGTCGCCGTCCATACTGGTCAGCAGGATTTCTCCCGCTCCCAGACCCTCCGCCTTTACTGCCCATTCCAGGGCGTCGATACCCATATCCACACGGCCGCCGTTTTTATAGATATTCCAGCCGGAACCGTCGGCCCGGCGTTTGGCGTCGATGGCCACCACCACACATTGGCTGCCGAACTTATCCGCCGCATCACTGATCAGCCGGGGATTCATGATGGCAGCGGAATTCACGGCGATCTTGTCCGCCCCCTCCCGCAGGATGGCCCGGAAATCCTCTACGGTTCGAATCCCGCCGCCCACGGTAAAGGGGATAAACACCTTGCTGGCCACCTGCCGCACCCATTCCAGCTGAGTGGCCCTGCTATCCGCCGAGGCATTGATATCCAGAAAGACCAGCTCGTCCGCCCCCTCTCTGTCATAGGCCGCCGCTGTCTCCGCCGGATCTCCCGCATCCCGGGGATTCAGAAAATTCACACATTTTACTACTCTGCCGTCCTTTACGTCCAGACAGGGAATGATTCTTTTGGTATGCATACTTACCTCCACATGCCTGCATCAGCAGGCCTCTTCTCAGCCCGGCAGCCCAGACTGCCCGATATCTATTCCTGATTTACCACTGCAATAAAATTCTGCTGAATCTTCATGCCCACGCCGGAGCTTTTCTCCGGATGGAA
>JAGANP010000002.1 GCA_017624175.1 Lachnospiraceae bacterium
AAGAAACTGGCAATCAGGGAGAGATTAAGTAATATTTGACAACAGGTACAGGAAAGCAGTAGACTTAAGAAAACCAAGTCTGGACAGATCTATAGCAGGAACTCTCTGCGACTCTCCAACTGACAGTAAGTTTACTCTATCGATCAGGGGAAAAAGCTGGATTTGACCGGTGCGCTGTGATACAATATGTAAAATACGTTGTGATCAACAGTTCTGAGCAGAGAATGCGCACAGGAGATGAGGAGGAGCGGAATGTACATTTTTCCAGAGAATCTGTTTACAGAGGTACGAATTGAGAAAAGCGAATGTGTCGGCTATTGGGTCAGGAACGGAGAAGTGGAAAGCAATAATCAGTTATCCGTAATCGGCGCCATGATCAGAGTTTTTGACGGCGATATGTGGTACACAAGCGTGACAAACGATCTGACGCAGATTCAGGCACAGATCAATAACCTTGCCGCTCTTGCCGGAAAAAATCAGGATATATACAATCATCCGGTAATCCGGAATTTCGGCAGTCATAAGGCCAGTGTCATAAAATATGACGGAGAAAACGATATACGGAAAATTACCCGTGAGCAAAGGGAAAAGCTGGTTGGGGATTATGTTTCCGCCTGCGTGGATTCATCCATCAAGGAAATGAAAAGCTACCAGGCAGGCTATTCGAGCAGCTATATTCTCAAAGAATACTATTCCAGCAAGGGCGCAGAGATCAAACAGGATATGCAGCGCTGCAGTGTGATGGTTGGCTATGAGTTTACAGTGGATGGAGTCACTACCTATGCAGGAAAGAATATTCGGAAATTTTCCTTTGAGGAACTGAAAAACCGGGAACAGGAGATTCGGGCGGAGCGTGACAGATATCTGGACTATGCCAGAAATGCAGTGGATGTGGAACCGGGCGACTATACCTGTGTGCTGGCCCCCTTTGTGACGGCTATGTTTACCCATGAAAGCTTTGGACATAAGAGTGAATCGGATTATATGCTGAATGATAGAATGCTGCAGGAAGAATGGGTAATGGGGAAAAAGGTGGGTAACGAAAAGGTTTCCATCTGTGACAGCGGCAGGATAAATCACAATGGCTATACCCCCTATGATGACGAGGGCAATGAAGCCGGGGAAACCTGGCTGATCAGAGACGGTGTGCTGACAGGCAGGCTTCATGACAGTAAGTCCGCATCGGTTTTAAAAGAGGAGATTACCGGCAATTCCCGTGCACAGAGCTATCTCACGGAGCCAATGGTAAGAATGACCAATACCTATATGGAAAAGGGCAGCGACGATCCGGAGAAGCTCATCAGTGAGGTCAGGGACGGTATCTACGTTTATGGTGTAAATTACGGTACGGGCTCATCTACCTTTACCATGCAGCCCAATCTGTGTTACAGGATCCGTGACGGCAGGCTTTGCGAGCCGGTCAGAGCCAATGTGATTACAGGAAGTGTTTTCAGGACATTGTTTGCAATTGACGCAGTGGGAAATGATCTGGAAATTTTTGATACCTACACCTGCGGTAAGAATGGCCAGATAGTGGAGGTTTCCGCAGGAGGCCCTACGATCAGGGTGAAACAGCTGACGGTCAATTAAGAAAGGGTAAAAATGAAAGAAAAATTCACATATATCGGAACGGTTTCGACCGTAAAAATAGAAGAAAACAGAATTATTGCATTTCATAAAAAAGAAAGCCCCGTATATTCTTTCCGTGTGCTGTCCGACGGGTATCTGGGGGTACATTATCAGGAAGGGGAAATGGCCGATGAAGAGGGATACGCAAGAGCCCGGCAGAATCTGGAACTGAAAAGGCCCTACAAGTTCAGCCTGGAGACAGGACAGCGCCACCGTGACAAGACAGAGAAGATGTTTACCGATAAGCAGCTTCTGGAGCTTGCGAAGGAAGCGTTGGAGCAGATCCACTTAAAATATCCTGATTTTACATTGAACGGCTGCTTTGAGCAGCAGCAGACCTATTACCGGCAGGAAAATGACAGAGGGATGGATTATTCCAGTAAAGATTGCAGCATCCGGGCATATTTCAACTTTAAACACAGGGAAAGCAGGGAACTCTGCGACGGCGGGTTTGGTTTTGGGGAGCGTAATTTTGAACTGCAGAAGCTGTATGATATGGCGGACAATTATCTTGGACATTTTGAAAGCCGACAGGAGCTGCCTGATGAAATTATCGTACAGACGCAATATTACGGCCTGCTGGGCAAGCTGCAGGAAAGTCTGGATGCGGAAAAGCTGTGCCTGGGTACCTCGCTTTTATCCGGCAGAATCGGGGAAAAGGTATTTTCGGAGGACTTTCATCTGGCACATGACGTGTCGGATGAAGAATGCTGGCATAATAATTTTTTTGACGGCGAAGGCGTTACCCTTCAAAACGATAAGCTTGCCTATATTGAAAAGGGTGTGGTCCTGCGGGGCTATGCCGATAAAAAAACGGCGGACAAATACGGAGTGGAGCCTACCGGCAGCGCATGGAGGAGCTTCTCCGATATTCCGGACAATGGCAATGTGAGCTTTCGAATCGGCCGCAGTGATAAAACCGTAAAAGAGCTTTTAGGCGGCAGACTGTCCGTTGTTCCGGTCAGATACAGCGGAGGCGGCTTTAATGACAAGGGCGAATACGTTATGCCGGTACAGCTGGCATATCTCTGTGACGGAGAGAAATTTTTAGGCAGATTGCCGGAGCTTACGCTGGTAAGCAATATGTTCGACATGTTCGGGAAAGACTTTATCGGTGTCGGCAGTGACAATCCGGTGTTCAACGACAAACAGATCCTGGTAAGGATGCGTTTGGGCAAGAGCAATAATACAAATTAAAAATCAATCGGGAATCTGTCCGGGAGAAATTCCGGGCAGATTCTTTTCTTTTTCTTAAGAAATTCTTTGGAATTCCCTGTCAGAAAACTTCAGAAGCCGGTCGTATACTAACCTCAAAAGGGAGGTAGGAGAAAATGGATTATGCATCAATTCTGGAGGTATTTACAAAATACGGAGCTATCGCCATCTTTGTGCTGGTGTTTCTGGAGTATATGAATCTGCCGGGCTTCCCGGCGGGAATCATCATGCCGTTAGCCGGGATCATGGCGGCGGGGGGCAGGATTTCCTTTTTCCGGGTGATGGTGATTACCGTGGCCGCAGGACTGCTGGGCAGTCTGGTGCTGTACGTTCTGGGCCGCACCGGCGGGCATTTTTTCCTGGAAAAATATATGAGGAAATTTCCAAAGCAGCGCCCCCGGATAGAGCGGTATCTGGCCTGGGTACAGGAAAAGGGAGGACTGGGGCTGATTATCGCCAAGCTGATCCCCATGATCCGCACGCTGGTATCCATACCCGCAGGGGTGTTCCATATGCGGATGGGACAATATATCCTGTGTTCCGCAGTGGGAATCTTCATGTGGAATCTGGTGTTTGTGGGAGCGGGATATTTCTGCGGTGAGCAGGTGATCGGCTGGCTGGCGTAACGATTGGAACGGGATACTGTGTGCCGAAGCGTCACAAATCACATGTGGAAAAGAAAATTTTCAACGCTTCAGAAGTGAGGGATATATGAAAATAGCAATGATGACTAATAACTATAAGCCTTTTATCGGCGGAGTGCCCATCTCCATAGAACGGCTGACAAAGGCGCTGCGGGCGCAGGGACACCGGGTGGTGATATTTGCTCCCCAATACCGGAGGACGGAGCAGGAGGCAGAGGCACAGGAGCCGGAGGAAGATGTGGTGCGCTACCGCACCTTAAGCCAGCATTTTTACAGTGATACCGTATTGCCCGATCCGCTGGACCCGATCCTGGAGGAGGTCTTTGCCCGGGAAAATTTTGATGTGATCCATGTGCATCATCCGGTGCTGATCGGCAGAGTGGCAGCGCACCTGGCCAATAAATACGGGATCCCTCTGGTGTACACCTATCATACCCAGTATGAGCAGTATCTGGAATATGCCGGTTTTATCCATTGGCTGAGCCGGGGGGAGGAGCATCCGAATCTGCTGGGAAGATTGAGAAGCCGCAGCAGCCGGATCATTAAGCAGGAGATCGCTCCCAGATACCTGAGCACCTTCATGCGGCGCTGTGATACGGTCATTGCGCCCACAGAGGGGATGCGGAGAACCTTTCTGCAGCAGTACGGGTACCCTTACGGGTGCGGGGCCCAGGTGGAGGTGCTGCCCACAGGACTGCCGGAGGAAAGCTATCGGAACGATCCGGCAGCCATGAGGGAAATCCGCAGGAAATACGGGGCGGACAGGATGCCGCTGCTGATTACGGTATCCCGGCTGGGACATGAAAAAAATGTCCCGTTCCTGCTCAGAGCTATGGCAGAGCTGAAACGCCGTTTTCCGGCATTTAAGCTGCTGGTGATCGGGGAGGGCCCCCAGAGGGCGGAATATATGGATCTGTGTGAAGAACTGGATATCCGGGAGGAGATTTGCTTCCTGGGCAGTCTGCCCAACCGGGAGATTGCCTCCTATATGGCGGCTGCGGACTGCTTTGTGTTTGCCTCCAAGACGGAGACCCAGGGGATCGTGATCATAGAAGCCATGGCCGCCAAAACCCCGGTGGTGGCAGTGAAGGCCTCCGGTGTGGAGGATCTGGTGGAGGACGGTGTCAGCGGCTATCTGTGCCCGGAGGAGGAAGAGGCCTTTGCGGAGCAGCTGCTGCGGGTATTGCAGAATGAACCTCTGCGGGACCGGCTGCGGGTCGGCGCCTTCGAAGCCGCACTTTCCTACCAGGAAGTTACGGTTGCACAAAAAGCGGCCAGGATATATACTGATACCTGTAGGCGCTACGCACTGGCACAGACAGAAGACCGCAGCCGAACCTCCGAAAAGCGGACAGAACGGCTGAGTCTGCCGGGATGATGCCTGCAAATAAGATCAGTGAGGGAGAAGATACATAATGAATCAGCAGACATATAACATTCTGGTGGTAGAGGATGACAAGGAGATCCGGCAGGGAATCGAGATCTATCTGCGCAATCAGGGTTATCAGGTTTATGAGGCGGCAAACGGCGCAGAGGGACTTCAGGTGATTCGGGAGAAAGAGCTGCATCTGGTGATCCTGGATGTGATGATGCCGGTGATGGACGGCATCACGATGCTGATGAAGACCAGAGATCTGGGATATGAGTTCCCAGTACTGATGCTGTCGGCCAAGTCCGAAGAGGTGGATAAGATCATGGGGCTGAATATGGGGGCGGATGACTATATCTCCAAGCCTTTTACGCCGCTGGAATTGTTGGCCCGGGTGAATTCCCATCTGCGGCGCTACAGCAAATATATGAACGCTGTCAGCGGAGGAAAGCAGCAGGAGCATGTCTATACCCTGGGAGGGCTGGAACTGAATGAAGACACTGTGGAACTGACGGTGGACGGCGAGCCCGTCAGACTGACGCCTATGGAATTTAAGATTGTACAGCTGCTGATGAAGAATCCGGGACGGGTCTTCTCCGCAGATGAGATTTACGAGAGAGTGTGGAATGAGAAAGCCGTAAATACGGATACCATTATGGTACATGTGAGGAATATCCGGGAAAAGATTGAGATAGACCCCAAGAATCCCAAGTATCTGAAAGTGGTCTGGGGTGTGGGGTATAAGATGGAAAAGCAGTAACAGCGGAAATGAGGAAATCATGAGCAGAAAAAAGCGGAAACAGGAAATTATGGTAACAGAGTCTGCAGAAGAAGTCCGGGAGCAGGAAGCGAAGAAGAGGATAAAACCGCTGCAGATATGGCGGTGGGGGATATTGCTGGCACTGGTCGGCGCTCTGACCATGTGGGTACGATATAGCAATATTTCTATAGACTGGGATTCCTCTGATCCGTCTCTGACGGAAAAGGTCAACGCAGAACTTTTCAGCCGTTATAATTATGTGCTGTACCGTGATCTGTATAATGCGGCAAATGATACCTATCTGAGTTATGAACAGCTTTATCAAAGCATTGATTATGAAAACCTGGAGCTGAAAATAAATGAGGAAATGGCGGACTATTTCAGGACGAATTTCCTGCCCTATGAACCGGACCTATCGGAGGGCAGCACGGAATCGGCAGATTCCACGGAGGACAGCGTAAGCAGCCAGGAGGAGCTATACGAGTATTGGAAAAACAGCCTGCAGGAGTCTGTGAGAAGGATTAACGCCTATATAGAAGAGCGGCTGGGTACCCTGCGTCAGACCATGCAGGGTGGTCCGTACAACATTGTTGACTATTGGATGAAAGATCAGGAGACAGGTACGATCATCACAAACACGCTGCAGACAGATCAGCAGTTTTCGGTGGAGGAATACGCAGTCTGGTTTCAGATGACTTATGACGCAGCGGGAAATGTAATGGTCAATGAAGCAAAGGACAGTGATATCGATGGACTGACCAAAACGCTGTATGAAAGCGCCCGCAAAGGACTGTATGAGGCATACATCAAGGATCAGAGCTACATTGATAATTTTGTCGATTTTACCGAGTCCTATTGGATCAACCAGGTGGAGAACCTGATGCATAATTACGGCGGTCCCAGAAGCTGTACCGTTATCTATGGCATCAAGCAGAGCCAGTGGGAGCAGTTGATTGCAGCAGATCGCAACTATACGCAATTTTGGAGGATATACCAGCAATATGAATCGGATTCTCTGGGATTTGTCTTCGTGGCAATTTCTGCCGTCCTTTTTGCAGGAGGCTTTTTCTACGGCAATCCCCGGAAGAGAGAAAAGCAGCTGCAGAGACAATTTTACCGTGTACCGGCCGAAGTGGCAGTATTCGGGAGTGTGGTATATCTGGGAATATATTCTTTGGTAATTGAATGGGCAGCCCGGCTGTATCAGAACCATAATCCCCACTATTATCTGCGCACCTGGTGGACCTGGGAGGATATCCTTTATTATGTCGGCAATTTGCTGCTGATGGCAGGACTGTTTCTGACCGCATGGTATTTGGGAGGCTGCATCGGTGAGGTGCGGAGCCTGGGCATCAGGGGATATCTGCGCAGGCGTATGGTGATTTCCCGGATCTGGAACTGGTGTAAGGAACGGGTAAAACGATACTATCAGACGCTTATCAATCTGGATATCACCAGGGATACCCGCAAGCATGTGATCCGGCTGCTGCTGATCAATGCTGCTGCGGTGCTGCTGCTCTGTACCCTGTGGGTGGTGGGCTGGTTTGGCGTGATCCTATACACGCTGCTGCTTTATTTTATCATCAAGAAATATATCAGTGATCTGCAGAAGAAATACAGTATCCTGCTGCGGGCCACCAATGAGATCGCCAACGGCAATCTGGAGGTGAAGATAGAGGAGAATCTGGGGATCTTTGAGCCCTTTAAGCCCCAGATCTACCGGATCGAAGCGGGATTCCAGAAAGCGGTGGAGGAGGAGGTAAAGAGCCAGCGGATGAAGACGGAACTGATTACCAACGTATCCCACGATCTGAAGACGCCGCTGACAGCCATCATCACCTATGTGAATCTGCTGAAAGAGGACAATGTAACGGAGGAGCAGAGGAAGCAGTATCTGCAGATTCTGGATCAGAAATCTCTGCGTCTGAAAGCGCTGATAGAGGATCTGTTTGAGGTAAGTAAGGCCAACAGTAAAAATATAACACTGAACCTGGTGGATGTGGATCTTGTGAATCTGCTGCGCCAGGTGGAATTTGAGCAGGAGGACCGGCTGGCAGAAAAGCATCTGACAGTGAGACTGCGGCTGCCGGAGGAGAAAGTCATGGTGAGGCTGGACAGCCAGAAAGCCTACCGCATCTATGAGAACCTGTTCGGAAATATTGTGAAATATGCCATGGAAGGAACCAGGATCTATGTGGATCTGGCGTGCGCAGAGGGCGAAGTGACCGTGAAGCTGAAGAACATTACAGAGCAGGAGATCACGGTCAGCGCCGAAGAACTGACGGAGCGTTTTGTCAGAGGAGACGCCTCCCGGAATACGGAGGGCAGCGGCCTGGGGCTGGCCATTGTCCGCAGCTTTACCGAACTCATGGGCGGACGGTTCAGCGTCACCGTGGACGGGGATCTGTTTACCGCCAGCACCACCTGGCCCCTGGCAGAGCGGGGAGAGAAGGGAAAGGGTCAGGGGCTGAATGTTTCCGGGATCTGAGATTTTACCTGCGTCAGGAAAGCGTTCATGGCGGCGGAGGGCTTACCGGATTTCGGATAGGCGAAGCCCATACGGCGGGGAGGCAGGGGCTCTCTGATGGAACATTCCACCAGGGAGCCCTCTTTCAGTTCCTGCTGTACAAACTCGCCGATGACACAGGCGATTCCCAGGCCGATCCGGGCAAAATCAATGAGCAGATCCATGGTGGTGACCTCGATCTGGTGCTCCATCGTAAGATTCTGCAGAAGCATGTGTTTATCCATGTACTGACGGGTCACGTTATTTTTATCCAGCAGCAGAAAGGTGACCTGCTCCAGCAGCACATGGGAGGAACAGCTTTCGCCGGAGCCGCCCAGTTTATGCAGATATTCCGGGGAGCAGACGAAGATATCATGGATTTCCCTTATGGGGAAAAAGTTCAGATGGCTGCTCTCCAGACGTTCGCTCTCCCCCACCAGGCCCAGATCCAGAGTGCCGCTTTCCAGGGCGGCGATGGTCTCGTAGGTGGACTGGCAGGACAGGGATACCTTGACATAGGGATTCTCTGCAATATAGTCCTGCAGATAGGGGAGCAGTACATATTTGCACAGGGTGGTGCTGACCCCGATGGACAGGCTGCCGGCTCCCAGCAGGTCATTTTTGCTGATCATTTCTTCTCCCTGGCGGATGGCCTGAAAGGCGGTCTCCAGCTGCCGGTACAGGAGCCTGCCGTTTTCTGTCAGGGTGACGCCCCGGGAGCTGCGGATCAGCAGCGGCGAGGCAAAGTTCTCCTCCAGCCGGGAGATGGATTTGCTCACCGCAGGCTGACTGATATACAGCTTTTTGGCGGCTGCGGAGATGTTGCCGCACTGGGCCACGGTATAGAATATATGGTATAGATTCAGTTGATTCATGGGATATCCCTTCCTTTCAGATCTGAACGCTACGTCAGTTCATTGCTTCCCTTGAGAATGGACCTTAATGGAAAAAGTATGTATTTAAGTCCACTTATAATGGTATCTGAAAATCCGTTTTCCATATAAATGGACTGTATAGGAAAAAGTGATAGGTTTGGTCAACCTTTTATGCCTTAAAAGTGGTCCGAAAATACAAAAAAATAAATATTTGTCCATGATGATCCGGATTATCCTCATGGTCTTTCAGACTTCTTCCCAATATACCCTCTACATGCAGTATATAACATAACATATGGTTATGGCAACTATAAATATTATATATTTGAAGAATACCATGGAATGTGGTAGGATAAAAAACAGATAAGCGGATCGCAGGTAGAATCTGCATGTAGATATAAGGATGGAGGAAGAAATTATGGGAATGACGATGACACAGAAGATTCTGGCAGCGGCAGCGGGGCTTGAGAAAGTAGAAGCCGGACAGCTGATCGAGGCGAATCTGGATCTGGTGCTGGGAAACGATATCACCAGCCCGGTGGCCATCAAGGAGATGGACAAGATGAAGGTGCAGGGGGTATTTGACAAGGATAAGATCGCCCTGGTACCGGATCATTTTGTGCCCAACAAGGACATTAAGTCTGCGGAGCACTGCAAATGTGTGAGAGAGTTTGCAAAAAAGAATGAGATTACCAATTATTTTGAAGTGGGTGAGATGGGCATTGAACATGCGCTGCTGCCGGAGAAAGGCCTGACTGTGGCCGGTGATGTAATCATCGGTGCGGACTCCCACACCTGTACCTATGGTGCGCTGGGTGCCTTTTCCACCGGTGTCGGCAGTACGGATATGGCTGCGGGCATGGCTACCGGTAAGGCATGGTTCAAGGTGCCTTCGGCCATTAAGTTCAACCTGACCGGTAAGCTGCCCAAGTGGGTCAGCGGCAAGGATGTGATTCTGCATATCATCGGTCTGATCGGTGTGGACGGAGCATTATACAAGTCCATGGAGTTTGTGGGAGACGGTATTGCCAGCCTGTCCATGGACGACCGCTTTACCATTGCCAATATGGCCATTGAGGCCGGCGGTAAAAACGGTATCTTCCCCGTGGATGACAAGGCCATCGCTTACATGAAGGAGCACAGCACCAGAGCGTATAAGATCTACGAGGCGGATGAGGATGCGGTATATGACGAGGAGTACACCATCGATTTAAGCACGCTGCGTCCTACCATTGCATTCCCCCATCTGCCGGAGAATACCCATACCATTGATGAGATCCAGGAGGATATCGTCATCGATCAGGTAGTTATCGGCTCCTGCACCAACGGCCGTCTGGAGGATCTGCGGATCGCCGCAGAGGTGCTGAAAGGCCGCCATGTGAAAAAAGGAATGCGCTGCATCGTGATTCCCGCTACCCAGGCCATCTATATGCAGGCCATGCAAGTGGGACTGCTGAAGACTTTCCTGGAAGCCGGAGCAGTGGTAAGCACCCCTACCTGCGGTCCCTGCCTGGGCGGCTATATGGGTATCCTGGCAGAGGGAGAGCGCTGTGTTTCCACCACCAACCGCAACTTTGTGGGACGTATGGGTCATGTGACCAGCGAAATCTATCTGGCAAGCCCGGCTGTAGCGGCTGCCAGCGCCGTTACCGGTAAGATTTCCTGTCCGGAGCAGCTGTAGAGAGCACACTTTATCGCAGAGAGAGCAGCTGGGATCGGCATTTGCCGTCGGCGGTGAAGGGGCAGATGCCCTCTGGCTCGCTTATGCGCATAATAACATAAAAAGAAAAAGAGAATATGGAGGCTGAACCTATATGAAAGCAAATGGAACCGTTTTCAGATACTGAGATAATGTGGATACCGATGTGATTATTCCCGCCAGATATCTGAATTCCTCAGATCCGGCAGAACTGGCTGCTCACTGTATGGAGGATATCGATCAGGATTTTATCAAGAAAGTGCAGAAGGGTGATATCATCGTGGCAGATAAGAACTTCGGCTGCGGCTCTTCCCGGGAGCATGCACCCATCGCCATCAAGGCGGCAGGAGTCAGCTGTGTCATTGCAGAGACTTTCGCCCGGATCTTTTACCGCAATGCCATCAATATCGGGCTGCCGATCATTGAGTGTCCCGAGGCCAGCAAGGGCATCGAGGCCGGGGATCAGGTGGAAGTGGACTTTGACAGCGGCATGATCTACAACCGCACAAAGGGCACCCAGTTCAAGGGCCAGGTGTTCCCCGAATTCATGCAGAAGATCATTGCCGCAGAAGGGCTGATCAATTACATCAACAATAAATAAAACATATAGCCGAAAAGGTCTGCAGTACGGATACTGCAGGCCTTTCGGTTTTTGCTGTCCCGGCAGTCCGCAACGGAGGATTAAATCAGTAAGATGGGAAATGCTGCAGACTATGGACTTGTACGGAACATTTTATTTTTTTTAGTCCATTCCCCCTCCTTTTTATGTACAAATTTTGAAGTGGATCAAGTGCAAAGTGAACCTATATGTAAGAATTGTTTTTTCAAGTCCACTTTTGGGCAAAAAAAGTGAACCGTGTTGCGTATTTTTTTCCCATATGTCCATTTATGCTTTATACTTATAGAAAATTTGTAGAAAAAAGAAACATATAGTGGACTAAAACAAAGAAAAAAGCCATATCAGTCCATTATCAATCAAATGGGGGAGAGGAATACATAGAAATGAGTTTGCCAAATTCAGCCGGAAGAGCTTGTTTTTTAGAAAAAGTATTGTATAATGAAGATAAAAGGAGCGGCGCATATGGCAGAACAGAAAAAGGGAAAAAGAACAGGAATTATCATTTTGCTGGCG
>JAGANP010000017.1 GCA_017624175.1 Lachnospiraceae bacterium
AAGACCACTTCCAAAAATCCCCGCTCCACCGTGGGTACGGTGACGGAGATTTATGATTATCTGCGCCTTTTGTGGGCCAGAGTGGGCGTGCCTCACTGCCCCAAATGCGGCAAGGAGATCGCCCGCCAGACCATCGACCAGATCGTAGACCAGGTGGAAGCCATGGGGGAGGGTACCCGTTTCATTGTCCTCTCTCCCGTGATCCGGGGAAAGAAGGGCGAGCACCAGAAGGTTTTTGAGGATGCCCGAAAGCAGGGCTTCGCCCGTGTCCGGGTGGATGGCATTTTATATGACCTGACCGAGACCATTCCTTGCGAAAAAAATAAGAAGCACACCATCGAACTGGTGGTGGACCGGCTTGTTTTAAAAGAGGGCCTGCGCCGCCGCCTGACGGATTCCATCGAAACTGCCTGCAGCCACTCCGGCGGCATCGTTACCATCCAACTGCCCGGCAGCGAAGAGGAGCTGACCTTCTCTCAGAATTATGCCTGCGAGGACTGCGGCATCAGTCTCACGGAACTGGAACCCCGGATGTTCTCCTTCAATAATCCCAGCGGTGCCTGTCCCAGCTGTACCGGCCTGGGCTTTCAGCTGATCGCTGATGCGGATCTGGTGATCCCGGACAAGGACAAGTCCATTTTTGACGGGGCGATCCAGGCCAGCGGCTGGCAATCTGCCCGCACCGATTCCATTTTCCGGATGTATTTTGAGGCGCTGGCCCATAAATATCATTTTTCCCTCACCGCTCCTGTCAAGACGCTTTCCCCGGAGGCAATGGACATCATCCTCAACGGCACCCGGGGCGAGAAGCTGCGCATGACCTATAACCGGGGCAACGGTATGGGCGTGCTGGAGCAGCCCTGGGAGGGAATCCTCAACAATATCTCCCGCCGCTACCGGGAGACCCAGTCCGACGCTGCCCGGAAAGAGCTGGAGGACTGTATGTCCAGTGCGCCCTGTCCCCATTGCCATGGCGACCGCCTGTCAGACATTGCCAGAGCGGTGACGGTGGGCGGCATCGGTATTATGGATTTCTGCCGTATGAGTGTCCGGGATGGGCTGCGGTTTATGAACGAGCTGAAATTGCAGGGCAATATGGCATTGGTGGCGGAGCAGATCGTCCGGGAGATCAAGGCCCGCCTGCAATTTTTAGAGGATGTGGGACTTTCCTATCTGACCCTGTCCCGGGCTGCCGGAACACTTTCCGGCGGCGAGAGCCAGCGGATTCGTCTGGCTACCCAGATCGGCTCCAGCCTTATGGGGGTGCTGTATATTCTGGACGAGCCCTCCATCGGTCTGCACCAACGGGATAATGACAAGCTACTGACCACTCTGAAGCACCTGCGGGATATCGGCAACACCCTCATTGTCGTGGAGCATGACGAGGACACCATGCGGGCGGCTGACTATATTGTGGATGTGGGCCCCGGCGCCGGCTCCCACGGCGGCGAGATCGTGGCCGCCGGCACGCTGCAGGATATTTTGGATTGTGAGCGATCTGTTACCGGTCAGTATCTGTCCGGTGTCAAAAAGATCCCGGTGCCCTCCCGCCGCCGAAGCGGCAATGGCCAACGGCTTTCTGTCCGCGGGGCAGAGGAGAACAATCTGAAAAATGTGGATGTGGACATCCCCCTGGGGACTTTTTCCTGTGTTACCGGTGTCAGTGGCTCCGGTAAGTCCAGCCTGGTGGGCGAGGTGCTGAACAAGACTTTGCTGAGCAAGCTGAACCACGCCCGCACACGCCCCGGCAAGTGCCGCTGCGTGGAGGGATTGGAGCATCTGGACAAGGTCATCGATATTGACCAGAGTCCGATCGGCCGCACTCCCCGCTCCAATCCGGCTACCTATACCGGCCTGTTTAACGATATCCGTGATCTCTTTGCATCCACTGCCGATGCCAAGATGCGGGGCTATGGCCCGGGCCGCTTCTCTTTCAATGTGAAAGGCGGCCGCTGCGAGGCCTGCTGCGGTGACGGCTTGGTGAAGATCGAAATGCATTTCCTGGCAGATGTGTATGTGCCCTGCGAGGTTTGTAAGGGCGCCCGCTACAACCGGGAGACCCTGGAGGTGCTGTATAAGGGCAAGAACATTGCCCAGG
>JAGANP010000144.1 GCA_017624175.1 Lachnospiraceae bacterium
ATCTTTGCTTTTGCTATCCTGATTTATGTATTTTCCAGACCGCAGTATACCAGACTCATGAACTGTGAGACCGCCACCGAGGCATCTACGATTATGGATACACTGGAAGCAGCGGGAGTTGACTGCAGATTATCGGATAACGGCCTGAATATTGATGTGAATGTAGATCAGATATCGGATGCCAACAGGGCGCTGGGGGCGGCAGGCCTGACCTCCACGGGACCGGATATCAGCACCGTGACCAATACGGGCATGTCCACCACGGAGTCGGATAAGCAGAAGCTCTGGTCGGATTACAAAAGGCAGGAGCTGGAGGCAACTTTCAAGACCTTTGATTCAGTCAGCGACTGCCAGGTGAGATTGTCCCTGGCGGAGCAGGACGGTACCCTGATCTCCAAACAGGAGGAATCCTATGTCTATATTTGCCTGGAGTTAAACGGCGCTTTTTCTGCGGATAATGCAGCCACCATGGCCCGGGCGGCGGCTACGGCGGTGGGCAATGCCACCACCAATAATATTTTTATCAGCGATACAGCCGGCAATACCCTGTTTTCCGGAGATGAGGAGTATTCCCTGACGGGATCCACGGTCAGCCAGATTGAGGCCCAGAATGCGGCGGAGAGTTATATCCGCTCCAAGGTAAAGCAGGCGCTGACCAATACCGGACAGTTTGATATGGTGGAAGTTGCCGCTTTCCTGAAATATGATTTTTCCACTTACGAAGAGACCGTACATACCTATGAGGCGCAGGACGGACGGGACGAGGGGTATATCGGCCACGAGTCCACTACGGAAAGCGAGAGCACCGGCGGTACCAGCAGTATTCCCGGTACGGATTCCAATGACGAGAACGGCTATCTGCTGGATCTGAACGGCAACACAGAGTCCAGCTCCAGTACCCGGGATACGGATTATGTCCTGGACGAGAGCATTCTGAAATCCATCACCCCTGCGGGGATCATTGATTATGACGGTTCCTCTCTGACCGTGACGGCCAGAAGCTATAATGTGGTGCGGGAAGAGGTACTGGAAAGCCAGGGCCTGCTGGACGGCATCAGCTGGGAGGAATACCAGGCCAACAACAACACCTCTGTCAAGATGGAGGTGGATGAGGACTTTTACAATGCCGTGGCCACGGCCACCGGTATTTCCCGGGATCGGATCACCATTATTGCCTATCGGGAGAATCTGTTTTTTGATAAAGAGGGCATGAACGTCAACTGGACGGATGTCCTGAGCATCGCCATGATTGTGATTATTCTGGCCCTGCTGGCCTTTGTGATCCTCAGAAGCATGAGGACCAGAAAAGAAGTGGAACAGGAGGAGGAACTTTCCGTGGAGAATCTGCTGCAGTCAACGCCGGACAGCGAGCTGGAGGATATTGAGGTGGAGAGCAAGTCCGATACCCGCAAGATGATTGAGAAATTTGTCGACGAGAATCCGGAGGCGGCGGCCAATCTGCTGCGCAACTGGTTAAATGAAGAATGGGGGTAAGACCATGGCTAGATACAAGTCCGGTGAGGAGAGCATATCCGGTTTACAGAAAGCAGCAATACTTTTGATCGTGCTGGGGCCCGAACGGTCTGCCGGTGTGTTCAAGCATCTGAAAGAGGATGAGATCGAGGAACTGACTCTGGAGATCGCCAATACCCGAAGCGTTACGCCCCAGGTAAAGGAAGAGGTTATCAACGAATTTTACGAGGTGTGTCTGGCACAGCAGTATATTGCAGAGGGCGGCATCAATTATGCCAAGGAGCTGCTGGAGAAAGCGCTGGGCAACGAAAAGGCCATGGATGTGATCGGCAAGCTGACGGCGTCCCTTCAGGTTAAGCCTTTTGAATTTGTACGCAAGACGGATGCAGCCCAGCTCCTGAACTTCATTCAGGACGAGCATCCCCAGACCATTGCCCTGATCCTGTCCTATCTGTCCCCGGCACAGTCGGCCCTGATTATCTCGGCCCTGCCTCCCGACAGACAGGCGGACGTGGCCAGACGTATTGCCGTGATGGACCGCACCAGCCCGGATGTGATCAAGGAAGTGGAAAAGGTGCTGGAGTCCAAACTGGCCAGCCTGGTCAATCAGGATTACACGATCATCGGCGGCGTGGATGCTGTGGTGGAGATTCTGAATACGGTAGACCGGGGGACGGAAAAGCATATCATGGAGACTCTGGAGATCGAGGAGCCGGAACTGGCAGACGAGATCCGCAAGAAGATGTTCGTTTTCGAGGATATTCTGCTGCTGGACGACAAGGCGATCCAGCGAGTGCTGCGTGATGTGGACAATAACGACCTGAGTATTGCCTTAAAGAGTGCTAACGAGCAGGTGCAGAATGCAATCTTTAACAATATGTCCAAGCGTCTGGCTGTGATGATCAAGGAGGACATGGAATTTATGGGTCCTGTGCGTATGAAAGACGTGGAGGAAGCACAGCAGAAGATCGTCAATGTCATCCGCAAGCTGGAGGATTCGGGAGAAATTATTATTTCCAGAGGCGGAGGTGACGAGATCGTTGTCTAGTAATTTACTGAAGCAGGGATATGGTTTTACAGTCAGCCAGACAGAGGAAAAGCGGATCATCGACACCAATGAACTGGCTGCCAGACGTCTGGAGGAGCTGGCGGAGACCAGAAACTGTCAGATGCAGGGAGAAGAGGGACAGGATGATTTTGTGCAGGGGCTGGAGGCGGAGGACGTTTCCGCTCTGCTGGAGGATACGGACGGCAAGGCACAGGTACTGAAAGCGGAGCCCCCGAAAGTGGATACGGCGGCCCTGCTGGAGGAAGCCAAAGAGCAGGCCAGAACCATTCTGGACGATGCGAAAGCCCAGGCGGAGCAGCTGGTAAAGGAAGCGCTGGAGCAGGCGGAGATCTCCAAAAAGGCAGTGCTGGATGAAGCCCGGATGAACGGCTACCGGGACGGCAGCGAGAAAGCAAAGGCCGAGGCGGAGAGTCTGAAGCAGCAGCTGAAAGCCCGGGAAAAGGCTCTGGAGGCGCAGTATCAGGATGCTCTGGAACAGATGGAGCCCCAGCTGGTGGAAACCATAACCGGCATCTATGAACATGTTTTCCATGTGGAGCTGTATGCTTATCGGGAGATTCTGGTGCATCTGATTGCGTCCACTTTGCGGAAAGTGGACGGCAATAAGGAATTTCTGGTGCATGTATCCAAAGAGGATTATCCTTACGTAAATATGCAGAAAAGACAGCTGCAGGCGGGCATGACCGGCGGAGTTTCCCTGGAGATCATAGAGGATGTGACGATGGAAAAAAATGCCTGCATGATTGAGACCGAGGGCGGAATCTTTGACTGCGGGCTGGGAACACAGCTGGAAGAGCTGCGCAAGAGACTGATGCTGCTGTCCTATAGCGGGCATACGTACAGGAATGAGAGTGAAAACAGTTGACGAGAGAAAAGCTGGATATCGAAAAATATAAGAGTGTGACCGAACAGGTATTTTTCCGAAAGCTGGGAAAGGTAGTCAATGTGGTGGGACTCACGATTGAGTCGGCAGGCCCGGACGCCCGTCTGGGAGACGTATGCCGGATCGTGCCTGATTCCCCGGAGGCAGAGCCTGTGCTGGCAGAGGTGGTGGGATTTCGGGACAGAAAGACGCTGCTGATGCCCCTGGATGCCGTGGAGGGGATCGGCCTGGGCTGTTCGGTGGAGAATACGGGTTATCCGCTGACGGTTACCGTCAGCGAGGAGCTGCTGGGCAAGACGGTGAACGGTCTGGGGCAGCCGGTGGACGGCAGCCGGATCAAGGGCAACAGCTATCCGGTGGAGGCGCCGCCGCCGGATCCCTTATCCCGAAAGATTATTGACGAAGTATTGCCTCTGGGCGTACGTGCTGTGGACGGTATCATGACCGTGGGAAAGGGCCAGAGGATCGGGATCTTTGCCGGGTCCGGCGTGGGCAAATCTACCCTGATGGGCATGTTTGCCCGCAACACCAGAGCGGATATCAATGTGATTGCGCTGATCGGCGAGCGGGGACGTGAGGTAAGGGAATTTATCGAGCGGGACCTGGGGGAAGAGGGCATGCGGCGTTCCGTTGTGGTGGTGGCTACCTCTGACCGGCCGGCGCTGGAGCGCAAAAAGGCGGCGCTGACTGCCACGGCTATTGCAGAATATTTCCGGGATCAGGGAAAGGACGTGCTGTTGATGATGGACTCCCTGACCCGTTTTTCCATGGCCCAGAGGGAGATCGGCCTGGCCAGCGGGGAACCGCCGGTATCCAGGGGCTACCCCCCTAGCGTCTACTCGGAGATGCCGAAGCTTTTGGAGCGGGCAGGCCGTTCGGACAGGGGCTCCATCACGGGCCTGTACACGGTGCTGGTGGACGGCGACGATTTTAACGAGCCGATTACGGATACGGCCCGGAGTATTCTGGACGATCATATTATGCTGAACCGGAAGCTGGTACATAAGAATCATTACCCCGCCATCGACGTGCTGCAGAGCATTTCCCGATGCATGAGCCAGATTGCTTCCAGAGAACATAAAAGGCTGGCGGGAAAGCTTAAGAACGTGCTGGCTACCTACAACGAGGCGGAAGATCTGATCAATATCGGCGCCTATAAAAGCGGCAGCAATCCCGATATTGACTATGCCATCACGATGATCCGCCAGGTAAACAGCTTTCTGCAGCAGGATGTGGACGAGAAGGTCAGCTTTGAAGAGAGCGTGGCTATGTTGGAAAATATGTTTGGAGAGAAATAAGCGATGGCCAGATTTCGATATCGGATGCAGAGCATCCTGGATATCAAACTGAAGATGGAAACCCAGGCCAAACAGGAATTTGCCGAGACCAGGATGCGGCTGGACGAGGAAGAGGAGAAGCTGGAGGCACTGAAAAAGCGGAAAGCGGCGTATGAACAGCAGGCCAGGGACATGCTGGTGGGCACCTTGAACTGTCGGGACATGGCGGAGAATAAGGAAGCGCTGCTGCGGATGGACGAGTATATAAGCCTGCAGCGGCTGGAGATCCGCAAAGCGGAAAAAAAGGTGGAAGAGGCCAGAGAGAAGCTGGCGCAGGTCATGATGGAACGCAAGTCCCATGATACGCTGAAAGAAAAAGCCTTTGAACAGTTTCTGCTGGAGGAGAAGAAGCAGGAGAGCAAGGAAATCGATGAGCTGACCAGATATACCTATGGTCAGCGGCAGAAGCTCCGGGCCGGTGCGGAAGCGTGAAGCGGAACATAGATGGAGTTGGAAATTATGGCAAGACAGGAAGATCTTCAACAGGATACTGTAAAAACGGAAAAAAAGCAGATCCAGAGCGAGAAAAAGCAGCTGAAAAGTGAACAGAAGCAGCAGAAAAAGGAAGCGAAGCGCCGTGCCAGGGAGATCGCCAAGCGGGAGAACGAGCTGGCAGATGAGGATGAGGGGGGCGGATTTGCTACCTTTGCGGCAACGATCCTGATCGTATTGGTATGGCTGGCGGTGATTGCAGTTATCATCAAGCTGGATGTGGGCGGCTC
>JAGANP010000145.1 GCA_017624175.1 Lachnospiraceae bacterium
AGAAACTGGCAATCAGGGAGAGATTAAGTAATATTTGACAACAGGTACAGGAAAGCAGTAGACTTAAGAAAACCAAGTCTGGACAGATCTATAGCAGGAACTCTCTGCGACTCTCCAACTGACAGTAAGTTTACTCTATCAATATAAAACAGATAGTTGCTAAAAAGCAGGTCTTGTGTTATGATGCAATGGAAAGCACAAGATTTCCGGGGCATTTAGCCTGTTATGCGCATAAGCGTGTCTGATGAACATCTTCGTTCTCTTTTGAAATCCTGCTTTTATTACCCGATTGATGATAACAAACTGGCAGGAGTGGAGAACAAGAGGTATATTATTTGCTTGTACGTTCACGTCCTGCAGCACATGTAGGAGGATGTGTATGGAAAAAAAGGAAACAGCAAATGATGCGAATGTGCAAAAACAGGTAGTGGGGTATATTGAATCGCCGGTAAATGAATTGCCGCAGGATTATAAGGATGTGAGCAATCAGGATCTGTTCAGAAACCATGTGCTTTGCGCACAGTTTTTACGGGATTACAGCAACTGCAGCATTCTGGCGAATGTGCAGCCGGAGGATATTGAGGATATCTCAGAACGTTTTACCAGCATTATGGGTACCAAGGTGGAGGGAGATACGATTAAGCGCATCCGCCTGAAGGATCTGAGCGGAGAAGAACGGGAAGTGTATGCGGTATCTCTGATTGAACATAAGAGCGATGTAGATTATGATGTGGCAATGCAGCTTCTGCACTACATCAGTAATATATGGAGGGATTATGCCAGAAGTCGACGGTATCAGACAAAAAGAGGAAACTGGGTAGATGCCAATAAAGTGAAATCCTTTAGCTATCCTCCGATTTTACCGATTGTTTACTATGAAGGAACAGAGAGATGGACGGCTGGAATACATCTGCGGGATCGTGTGATGAAAGTGGAAGGTATGGAAGAATTTATTCCCGATTTTGCATATAAGCTGATACGGATCCATGACTATAGCAATGCTGAACTGCTGGGAAAAGCAGATGAGATGTCGCTGATCATGATGCTGAATAAGATTCAGACGGCTGAGGATTTACATGGAATGCTGGATGTATCAGGCGAAAAGATTAATGAGATTGTGAGACATTCGGAAGAAAATGTACTGACGGTAATCCGGGATGTGGTATATTTATTGTGCCGTAAAATGAATTTGCCGACGGATGAGACAGGGGAAGTGCTGTCACAGTTGAAGGAGGGCAGAAATATGGGCTATCTTTTTGAAAACATGGAACATATGGATATTCAGGAGGAGCGGCGCAAGACTAAGGAAGCTCAGGAAGAAAGAGATAATACAGTAAGAGAGTTAGATAATGCGCAGAAAGAGCTGAATGAAGCCTATAAAAACTGTATCCGGTTGTGTAAGAAATATTCCCTTAAAAAAGAGGATGCCATCACAGAACTGCTGGAGGATGGCACCCTGACCCGGGAAAAGGCGGTTGAGATTGTTAATAAATACTGGGATAGTCTATAGGTTCTCCCTGTAATTCCAGAGCTGCCGCCACAGGGACAGAAAGAAATCGAGGAAAAATCATGATTCATTTGCAGCAGATCAGCAAAAAATACGATGAGAAATGGATACTGAAGGACATCAACCAGTACTTTCCGGAAGGAAGCGCCACAGCTATTGTAGGGCATAATGGCTGCGGTAAGAGCACCCTGCTGAAAATATTGTCCGGACTGGTAGTCCCCTCAAAGGGCCGGGTGCAATATGACAGACCCATCACTTTTCACTATGTACCTGAAAAATTTCCGGCAATTCCTTTGACAGCAGAGCAGTATCTGCTGCATACAGGGGTTATGGATGGCCTGCCCGTATCCCAGGCTCGGGTGAGAATCCGGGAGCTGGCAGAGGATTTTTATGTGACAGAGCATCTGCAAAGCGATATGACAGTACTGTCAAAAGGTACGCTGCAGAAAATCGGCGTCATACAGGCGATATTGACCGTTCCGGATGTGCTGCTGTTGGATGAGCCTCTGTCAGGCCAGGATGTGGATTCTCAGAAGGTATTCGTCGAAAAAATTAATGATCTGCGCAGCCGGGGCATCACGCTGCTGATGTCCTGCCATGAGCCGGAACTGGTGGAGGCCATCACGGAAAAGTCGTATACCATTGCCCAGGGGGTGCTGGTGCCTGCTTCTGTTGCAAAGGAGGACAGATATCTGGTGCTGCTGCATTGGGCCGGTGCTGCGGAGGAAAAACAACGGGCAGGAGAACGACTGAAAGGAATATCGGAAGATATATTGCCCTATGGGGAGGGGTACCAGATCCGATTGACACAGCAGGCCTGTGACTGCCGCCTGGAAGAGATTCTGGCACAGGGCTGGAAGCTGAGAAGTCTTCAGAAAATACAGACGGGAGAGAAGGTGTCCCTATGAGAAGTGTTCTGGAAATGATAAAATATCGGCTGCATATTTTTTTTAAGAGGCATCTGTATGTGATGCCAATGGTGGTGCTGGCGTTGTTTGATGGTTTCTGCTTCAGTTTGAAGCCGGTTCATCCGATTACCGGCATGATTATGCTTTGTTTTGTGCTCTTTCTGATTATGGTGTGGACAGGCTGGATGATTATGGAAAAGGAGGATCCGGTGGAAGAACAGCTGTTGCAGCTGCGTGTAGTGCGAAAACGAAGCTATTATATGGGAAAATGCCTGTTTTTGCTGGCGGTAGGACTGATCTTTGCGGTGTTTGCTCTGGCAGTCCCCATGCTGCTGTCTGTTCAGCCGATTGGAGGCGTCTTTTCCAGGCCCGTGACAGTGGGAGATTTGGCGCAGGCCTTTCTCCTGCTGTTGGGTTGTTCTTGCTGTGGGATTGCTTTGGGAGGCCTGTTATCATTCCAGGTGATGCGGGATCGGAAATTTGCGCTGCTGCTGACATTGTTGCTGGCGGTAGTGACGGTTCTGGCATCTACCTTGAAAAAATATGCCGTGGTGGGGTGGTTTATGTGGCTGCTGCCGCCGGTATCTGATATTGCGGAAGTGTATGTCAGCTGTGAATATTTCCAGCCAGGGCAGACGACAATACTTTTTGCCGCTATGGTGTTTTATGGAATTCTGTATCTGCTGGTTCATAGTGCATTATGTTATAAAAGAGGTTTTTAGAAGGAATTGCAACTGACAGTTGATAGAAAAACAGTAAATGCATGGCGCACTTGGTGGTTGTCAACCAGGTTTTCTGCTAGAATACAAGAGTCAAAACGACACACATATGTGAGAGTTCAATAAGGCTCCGGTCATCGTCTGATCAACGATAACGGGAGTGAAAAGCAGGCAGGGAAGAATCATATGGATAATCTCTGCTGCAGGGAAAGGAGAATGTGTTAGGAAATGATTTTAGCAGAAAAAATTACTTTTTTAAGAAAACAGAAAAACTGGTCCCAGGAGGAGCTGGCGGAGCAGCTGGAGATCTCCAGGCAGTCGGTGTCCAAGTGGGAGTCCGGGGCCTCCATCCCGGAACTGGATAAGATTTTGGGGATGAGCCGAATCTTTGGCGTCAGCACGGACTGTCTGTTAAAGGATGAAATAGGTATGGAAGGCATATCCGGTGCCTTACAGGAGCCGGAGGGCACACAGGGGGATGCTTCTTTGTCAGAGGAAAATACCCCTTGCAGGGAAGTCCGTTCCGTATCCCTGGAGGAAGCAAAGGACTATCTGCAGACGATTCGGAAGACGGCAGTTCCCATCAGTATCGGCGTGCTGCTGTGCATCCTGTCTCCGATCTGTCTGCTGGTTATGGGCGGCTGGTCAGAGTATGGACCGGTAGCGATTACAGAGGATCAGGCCGGCGGACTTGGGCTTATCATCCTGCTGGTGTTTGTGGCTGCTGCGGTGGTGCTGTTTATTTTCAATGGTATGAAACTGGAGAAATATGCATTTCTGGAAAAAGAGGAGATCCGTCTGCAGTATGGCGTCAGCGGAATCGTGGAAAAGGAGAAAGAGGACAATGCCCCGGGATACCGTCAGAGCATTGCTGCCGGTGTGATTCTGTGCATACTCAGCGTAGTGCCGCTGTTTGTGATGATAGCCCTGGAGGTACCGGAGATCTGGCTGGTATACAGTGTCTGCCTGCTGCTGGCCATCGTATCCGCAGGCGCTTGCCTGCTGGTTCGGGCCGGAATCATCTGGGACGGATATCAGAAGCTGCTTCAGGAGGGAGATTATACGGTGAAAGAAAAACGCAGCCATGAGCGGATGGAGGCTTTCAGCGGCGCTTACTGGTGCCTGATTGTAGCGATCTATCTGGGCATCAGTTTCCTGTGGAATAACTGGGAAATCTCCTGGATCGTATGGCCTGTGGCGGCCCTGGTATTTGCGGCATTGCTGAGCATCATCCGTATGATCAGCTCCCGCAGAGAGCGGTAGAAGCATGCGCAGACCCTCACGGAACCTCCGGCTGCAGCTCATAGCTTTTACATAATTCCATAAAAGACAGCATATTTGGCGTCAGATACTTACTTTTATGGTAAATGATATTTAAATTCCGCTGTAAAGGCGCAGTAAAGGGAAGATAGCGGATATTGCGCTCCTGAACATCCTTTTGTATCAATAGGTACGGCAGTACAGCGACGCCAAGCCCCATGGAGACGCCCTTGACAATAGCCTGGGTGCTGGAGCTTTCCCATAAGGGATGGATGGAGATATTTTTGAGAGAAAAATAGGCATCCAGGATTTCTCTTCCGGCGCTGCCCTTTTCCCGCATGAGGAACGGGTAGGCGGCTAATTCCTCCAGGGTTACGGAGGGCTGACCGGCCAGGGGGTGGTTGTTGGGAACGATGGCGCACAGAGAATCTTTCATAAAGGGAACGG
Source organism: Lachnospiraceae bacterium (assembly GCA_017624175.1). Taxonomy (GTDB): domain Bacteria; phylum Bacillota; class Clostridia; order Lachnospirales; family Lachnospiraceae; genus Acetatifactor. The sequence goes on from JAGANP010000145.1 coordinate 4,842, forward strand.
GCAGAATCTCTGCCTGTTCCGGCTGGTTCTCAATGAGCCCGATATCAATTTTGTTATCGAGGATCAGCCGTTCAATAGTAGCGGATTTGTTTATGGTTACTTCAATACGCAGATCCGGAAATGCTTTCTCATACTGTATAAGTAAACCCGGAAGAATATGGGTGCCAATCGTAATGCTGGCGCCGATTCGAAGGGTTCCCACAGTATCCCAGTTTTTCATTTTCTGCTCCAGTTCATCAAATAAGGATACTATATGTATGGCATAACTATAAAATTCTTTTCCGGTTTCGGTTGGGCAGATGCCTCTTCCAATCCGATCAAAAAGACGAATCCCATAATATTCTTCTAGCTCTTTGATGGCCAGGCTGACGGACGGCTGTGCAAGATGAAGCGAATCTGCAGCTTTGGTAATGCTGTTTTTTTCAAAAACAGAAACAAAGATGTTCATGTGTCTGAGTGTCACGCTGTACCTCCGGAGAATACATAACAAAAATATAATATAATTCATATAATAATTGTATTTTACTTATGCGTCAAGTTGAAATATACTTTAAGACAAAGACTAACTATTAATAGTCAAGAGGTTTTAAGAGATTTTTGAAATTTCTTGGAATTGGTCTTTCAGAAGCAAATGTACCTTGAAAATCGTATGGCAAACAGAGCATCGTCAAATCGGTGCTCACAAGGAATGTTTTAT
>JAGANP010000146.1 GCA_017624175.1 Lachnospiraceae bacterium
CTGATAACCGTAGGCCTTGCCGATAGAACCCTCCTCATCGGCCCATTCGTCCCAGATATGGCTGTGCAGATCATGAATATTGTTGGACTTCTGCTGCCAGATCCACAGCATCTCGTCCGTGGCGCTCTTTAAAGCCGTCCGGCGCAGCGTCATGATGGGAAACTCCCGGGACAGATCGTACCGATTCACCACACCGAACTTTTTGATCGTATAGGCCGGAGTGCCGTCCTCCCAGTGGGGACGCACCTTTTCCCCCTCCGTACTGGTACCGTTCTCCAAAATATCCTTGCACATATTGATAAAAATATGATCCGCCAAACTCATTGATTTCTTTACTCCTTACTTTCCTGTCAATTCTTATCCCACTTATCACACAGGGAATTAATCTGATCCGCCATCTTCCCCAGATCCTTGTTGGCCCAGCCGTCGCATTTGGCGATCAATGCCGTCAGACGCTGGCCTGCTGCCACCAGACGGGCATAGACGCCGGTTGCCGCAGCAGCCTTTTTCTTCAGCGGTATGGGCTCCGCCTCATAGGTAAACCGGTTGGCCGCCAGGTCAAACTCCGTACCGCTGTAGGGCGCATACGCCCTCTGCCCGTGTTCGATCTTCAGGCACTCCGCAAAGGCGGTACACACACTGTCCTCCCCATGTACCACAAAGACCTTTTTCGGCTTCTCCGCAAAGGCACCGATCCACTCCAGCAGGCCGTCCTTATCCGCATGGCCGCTCAATCCCCGCATCTGCCGGATGGAGGCCCGTACTTCAATGGACTCGCCGAAGAGCTTTACTTCCTTAGCGCCCTCTATAATCGCCCGTCCCAGCGTGCCGACGGACTGGTAACCCACGAACAGCACCGTGGACTCCGGCCGCCACAGGTTATGCTTCAGGTGATGACGGATTCGCCCTGCCTCACACATGCCAGAGGCGGAAATGATCACCTTGGGGGTACTGTCAAAATTGATGGCCTTGGATTCCTCGCTGGTGATGGACAGGCGCAGCCCCGCAAAAGCAATGGGATTGATGCCCTCCCGCACATACTCCATCGCCTCCTCGTCAAAACACTCCATCCGATTCTCCTGGAAAATATTGGTGGCCTCCACTGCCAGGGGACTGTCCACATACACCGGGAAATCCTCATGCCCTTTCACCAGGCGGCCCACCTTGATCTTGCGCAGGAAATACAGCAGCTCCTGGGTTCGCCCTACCGCAAAGGAGGGAATCACCACATTGCCGCCCCTGTCAAAGGTCTCCTGGAGAATCGCCGTCAGCTCCGCCACATAATCCAGCCGTTCCTTATCGTGATACCTGTCTCCGTAGGTGGACTCCATAACCACATAATCCGCCTCTTTCGTAACCTTGGGATCCCGAATCAGCGGCTGGTTCTTGTTGCCGATATCTCCTGAAAATACAATCTTGCGGGTGGTGCCGTTTTCCGTCAGCCACACCTCTATACTGGCAGAACCCAGCAGATGGCCGATATCCGTAAAACGAATCCGGATCCCCTCGCTGACCTCCACCTCCTGGTCATAATGACAGGGCACAATGCGCTTGATACAGCCCTCCGCATCCTCCATGGTATACAGCGGCTCCACCAGCGGCTGGGAGGCGCTCCTCTTCGCCTTGCGGTTCTTCCACTCCGCCTCCGACATCTGGATATGCGCACAGTCCCGAAGCATAATGCTGCACAGATCCGCCGTGGCGTCCGTTGCAAAGATCTGGCCCCTAAAGCCCCTGGCATACAGCAGCGGCAGCAGCCCGGAATGATCCACATGAGCATGTGTCAGAAAGACATAGTCGATCATCGCCTCATCCACCGGCAGCTCCGCATTTTCAAACACATTTACCCCCTGCTCCATACCGTAGTCCACCAGAATATGCTTGTTTCCTACTTCCAGATAATGACAGCTTCCCGTCACCTCGTGATCCGCCCCAATAAACATCAGCTTCATAGTCTCGTCCTCTCCTTACCTGTGGTAACATATATGTTTATTGTAACACACAACCAGGGCAATCACAATGACTAATTCCCGCAGACGCTTCTTCCTGCCCGCTTGACACTTTTGCTCTGCTGCTCTATAATTTTATCATACTCATCAGATGCAGAATATCTTTTTTAATTAGTGCGTTCAAGCTGTCAGATACGGAGGTATGTCCATGATTTACACACCCCTCACCAACAAAGCCCTGCGGCTGGCCTACGCCGCCCACGACGGTCAGACTGACCAGAGCGGCCTGCCCTATATCTTCCATCCCTACCACCTGGCGGAGCAGATGACGGACGAGATCACCGTCTGCGTGGCACTGCTTCATGATGTGCTGGAGGACACCCCTGTTACGATGGACGAGCTGGAACGGGAATTTCCCCGGGAAGTCACCGACGCCCTGCGCCTGCTGACCCACGCAGAGGGCACTGATTATTACGACTATGTGCGGGCAATCCGGCAGAATCCCGTAGCCAGAACTGTCAAGCTGGCCGATCTGGCCCACAACTCAGACGAAACCCGGATGGCAGGCTGTGACGGAATATCCGAAGAAAAGCTGGCGCACTGGCGGGAAAAATATGCCAGGGCCCGGGCCATTCTGACGGAGACAGCCTATGACGAAAAAAATCCCCATAAAAATGGGGATTAAAAAAGCGCGAGACGGGAATCGAACCCGCGACCC
>JAGANP010000018.1 GCA_017624175.1 Lachnospiraceae bacterium
GACTGCACGTTTCACGACATATCAAGGACATTTCAAGGATTATTTACGAAAATTCATGCTTTTAACATTCCATTATTCACAACAGAGCAGGGATTTGGAGAGATGACTTTGATACGTTGTACAAAGGCTCATGACTCTTTCATTTCTGCTCGGCCAGAAGCAGGAGGAGAAATTATGGCAAAAGAGTACAAAGAGCTGACGTTTACCGACAATTTTATGTTTTGTAAGGTAATTACCCACAATCCCGATTTATGTCGGCATATGCTGGAATTGATCCTGGGAAAAACGATCAGGAGGGTGGAGATTAAAGCAGCAGAAAAGGTCATGGCGATTACCCCGGAAGCAAAGAGTATACGGCTGGATGTGTATCTGGATGATGAGGAGGGGACGGTATATGATCTGGAGATGCAGACCTACGAAAATAAGAATCTGCCGAGACGTCTGAGGTATTACCAGGGAGTTATTGATCTGAACCTGATTGAAAAGGGGGATGACTATGACACGCTGCCGGAATCGGTGATCGTATTTATCTGTGCATTTGATTACTTTGGAAAGAAGCTGCCGTTTTATGTGTTTGAAAACAGATGTGAGGCGCTGCCGGAGCTGCTGCTGGGAGATGGCGCCAGAAAGATATTTGTAAATCCCTATGGGGACAGAAAGGGCCTGGTGGAGGATGTGGCGCATTTCCTGGACTACATAAAGGACAATCGGGCGGCGGATGAGTTTACCAGGGAACTGGAGCAGGCGGTTGAGAAAGCAAGAACCCATAAGGAATGGGAGGTTGAGTATATGAACTGGCGGGCGTATGAGATGGATATGAATATTGAAAAGAGGAATGCCAGAGCGGAGGGCCTAAAAGAAGGTGAATATAAACAGTTAATTAGGCTGGCCTGCAAAAAGAAAGTAAAAGGCTTTAGCCCGGAGGAGGCGGCAGAACAGTTAGAGAGTGATGCAGAACAGATCCGGCAGATTTATGAGGCTATCGACACGGCAGGAACTTTTGATGATGTGGAAGTTATTTACAGGACATTTATAAAAGCGAAGTGTGGGGATGAAGAGTAAATTATCAACATATTCGGAGCCATCTTCATTTTTAATATGAAATTTAGAAATGAAGATGGTTGATTTTAGTTACATAATTTCATAAAAAGGGTGCAGTCAAAAGATTTAGTGGAATATTATCCGTGAAAATCTGCACAGAAATCAGCAATAATTTATACAAATCGGAGGAGCATGTATGAAATATCAAAATCCAATCATTCCCGGTTTTTATCCGGATCCCAGTATCTGCAGAGCGGAGGGAAAATATTACATGGTGTGCAGTTCGTTTCAGTATTTTCCCGGCGTCCCTCTTTTTGAGAGTGACGATCTGATCAACTGGAACCAGATCGGGCATGTGCTGACGAGGGAGAGCCAGCTGCCGCTGGAGGGGGCTGGGAATAGCGGCGGTATTTATGCGCCCACGATCCGTTATCATGAGGGACGTTTTTATATGGTTACCACCAATGTTTCCGGTATGGGCAATTTCTATGTGTGGACGGAGGATATTCATGGAGAATGGTCCGAGCCGGTTCGGGTGCAGCAGGGAGGTATAGATCCGTCCCTGTATTTTGAGGATGGCAGAACCTATTTCATGAGCAACGGAGATGACGACCGGGGGATATCCGGCGTGACCCAGTGTGAGATTGATATTGAGACCGGTGAGAGGCTGAGCCCGTCCGTGTGCATCTGGCAGGGAGCCGGGGGCAGATATCTGGAGTCTCCGCATCTGTATAAAATCAGAGGGCAATATTATCTGATGGCGGCCGAGGGCGGTACGGAATATGGACATATGGTGGTTTATGCCAAAGGCCCCACAGTAAACGGCCCTTTTACCAATTATCCCGGCAATCCGGTGCTGACCAACCGAAATCTGGGTGGCTATAGGATCCAGGGCTGCGGTCACGGGGATCTGGTAGAAGATGAAAATGGAAATTTCTGGATGGTGCATCTGGCATTCCGGCAGATTGATCAATGGATGACGTATCATATTACCGGGCGGGAGGTATGTCTGGTGCCGGTAACTTTTGCAGAAAACGGCTGGTTTACCGCCGGCATCGGCGGGATTACTCCCTTGGAGATTGAGACAGACCGGATTCCGGACAGTGTGCGGCAGAACCGGAAAAGGAAAGACACCTTTGCCGATACCAGGACGGGCGTGGACTGGTGTTTTCTGCGCAATCCCCACATGGAGCATTACGCATTTTCGGAAAAGGAGTATAAGCTGTACCCCACAGGGCTGACCCTGGCAGAGACCCAGGACTCTCCTACCTTTGTGGCGATCCGCCAGCGGCAGCTGCAGGGGCGGATCAGCTGCGGGATCAGTGTACCGGCAGGGGAGGCAGGCATCAGTCTCTATATGGATCATGAGCATCATTATGATCTGGCAGTGCAGCGGACGGAGGCAAGTGATGACGGAACCGCTTTATACCGGGTTCTGCTGCGCAATGTGATCGGCGGCGTCAGCCATGTGGCGGGCGATACGACGGAGTGTGCGGGTACAGCGGTAACTGCCGATACGGAGATTACGCTGGAAATCATTCTGGAACCCACGGTTTACAGCTTTTTTGTTCTGCTTCGCCGGGAGGGGCAGGAGACAAGGCTTCCCCTGGGCAGTCTCCAGACCAGATATCTGTCCTCAGAAGTGGCAGGGGGCTTCACCGGCGTTATGGCAGCTCTGTATGCCCAGGACGAGGCAGCAGGGGACAGCAGAACAGCAGAACCGGCGGTATTTACGGACTTTGAGATCACCTATCAGCCCTGATGGCAGGGGATAAGGGAAATGGTCAGCAATAAATGACAAGAAAATAGCATAAACTGACGAGAAAAAGACAGCCTCTCCCGTTATAATATCACTATAAAATGCGCCTCCGCATATCTCTGAGGCTGTCGGCTTAGAGTATGCGGAAGTATAGAAAATATGGGCTAACAGCGCAAGAGACGGAGGGAGTTATCGTGAGAGACAGAGCAAGCGCAAAAAAGAGAGCACAGGAATTGGTGAGCCGGATGACCTTGGAGGAAAAGGCATCACAGCTTAGATATGATGCACCTGCTATTCCCCGCCTGGGTATTCCTGCTTATAATTGGTGGAATGAAGGACTTCACGGCGTGGCCCGTGCAGGTGTGGCAACCAGCTTCCCGCAGGCGATCGGCATGGCGGCCGCTTTTGACACAGAGTTGATGGAGCAGATGGGCCGGGTGGTCGGTGTAGAGGGTCGGGCAAAATATAATGCATACAGTAAGCAGGAAGACAGGGATATTTATAAAGGACTGACGTTCTGGTCTCCCAATGTCAATATTTTCCGTGATCCCAGATGGGGCAGAGGCCAGGAAACTTATGGAGAGGATCCGTATCTGACCGGAGAATTGGGCAAGGCTTTTGTAGAGGGACTGCAGGGGGATGGTGAGGTCATGCAGGCAGCGGCCTGTGCCAAGCATTATGCGGTACATTCGGGACCGGAGGCAGTCCGTCATAAATTTAATGCGGTGGTATCTGAGAAAGATCTGCGGGAGACCTATCTGCCTGCCTTTGAGAAGCTGGTGAAAGAAGCCGATGTGGAGGCCGTTATGGGAGCCTACAACCGTACCAACGGAGAGCCCTGCTGCGGCAGCAAGACATTGATACAGGATATTCTGCGGGAGGAATGGGGGTTTGAAGGCCATTTTGTATCCGACTGCTGGGCCATTAAGGATTTCCATGAGAATCACATGGTGACAGATACGGCGGAGGAGTCTGCAACCATGGCGCTGAAAGCGGGCTGTGATGTGAACTGCGGAATCACCTACTTACATATGATGAAAGCTTATCAGGACGGTCTGGTGACTGAGGAAGAAATCACGCAGGCGGCGGTAAGGCTGTTTACCACCCGTTTCCTGCTGGGACTGTTTGAGGAGACGGAATATGACCGGATCGGCTATGACCGGATTGAATGTGCGGAGCATCTGGCATTGGCGGATCGTGCTACGGCAGAGAGCGTTGTTCTGCTGAAGAATAACGGCGTTCTGCCCTTGAAAAAGGAGCAGCTGAAAGCCATCGGTGTGATCGGCCCCAATGCCAACAGCCGTGCGGCGCTGATCGGCAACTATCACGGTACTTCCTCCCGGTATATCACGGTGCTGGAGGGAATTCAGGATGCTGTGGGCGATGCAGTGAGAGTCTACTACTCGGAGGGCTGCCATCTGTTCAGGGATCGTGTGGAGAACCTGGGCTGGCGGCAGGATCGTATCAAAGAAGCAATCAGCGTGGCAGAAAACAGCGATGTGGTGATTCTGTGTGTGGGACTGGACGAGACCCTGGAGGGGGAAGAGGGCGATACCGGCAACAGCTATGCCTCCGGCGATAAGGCGGATCTGCTGCTCCCTGAGTCCCAGAGGGAGCTGGTAGAAGCGGTGCTGCAGGTGGGCAGACCTACGATTGTACTGAATATGACAGGCAGCGCTATGGATCTGCGTGTGGAGCAGGAGAAAGCGGATGCTGTCATGCAGCTGTGGTATCCCGGAGCAAGGGGCGGCAGAGTAGTGGCCCAGGTGCTGTTCGGAGAGCTGTCTCCCTCCGGTAAGCTGCCGGTGACTTTCTATAAGGATACGGAAGATCTGCCTGCCTTTGAAGATTATTCCATGAAAGGGAGAACCTATCGTTATCTGGAGACTGAACCGCTGTATCCCTTTGGCTACGGCCTGACCTACGGGGATGTGGCAGTGACGGCGGTGAGCTGTTCCGGCAGCCCGGTAATCGGCGGAGCGGAGATCATCCTGGACAGTGTCGACACCTTTAAGCTACATGTAAAGCTGACCAACCGTGGACAGATGAGCACAGGCGAGGTGGTGCAGGTATATATTAAGGCGGAGGATGCGCCGGATGCCACCCCGGCAGCAAAGCTGTGCGGGTTCGCCAGGGTTCAGGTAGAAGCAGATGCAGAAGCCTCCGTTACCATACCGGTGGGAGCGGAAGCCTTTACAGTGGTGAATGAGA
>JAGANP010000147.1 GCA_017624175.1 Lachnospiraceae bacterium
AATCACCAGATCCATCTGGTTATGTTCAATCTGTGCGCCGATCTGCTGTTCCCCTCCCAGATGACCGGCCAGAAACTTATGGATGTTCAGATTGGTTACCTCTTCGATCAGACGCCCGGTGGTGCCGGTAGCATACAGATCATTCTTATTCAGAATTCCCCGATAAGCTATGCAAAAATTCTGCATCAGTTTCTTTTTCGCATCATGTGCAATCAGTGCAATGTTCATCGTAAAATACCTCTCCCATACATTTATAGCGCTTATCTTCTGGCCTGCAGCCGTACATTTAACACAAACCCCATACCGATAAACAGGCTCATCAGAGACGTCAGCCCATAGCTGACAAAAGGCAGCGTCAGACCGGTGGTGGGCATAATGAAAGTTGCCACGCCGATATTGACGAAAGACTGGACCCCCACCAGTCCCCCCATACTGGCCGCAATGATCGTCCCCGCCGGATCACGGGCCTTTCGGGCTACATGAACACATTCCAGTGCAATCAGCATCTCCAGGGCGATCACCGTAAAGCTTCCCTTGAATCCAAACTCTTCTCCGATCACGGAAAAGATAAAGTCTGTCTGGGGCTCGGAGATAAAATTGCCGTTCTTCACAGAGGTGATCTCGTTGTTTTTATAGCCCTTGCCGTCCAGCATCCCCGAGGCGATGGCCGTCACGGAATTGAGCTGCTGATAGGCTGTGGTGGTGGCATACTGCTCCGGGTAAATAAAAGCGAGGATACGCCCTCTCTGATAATCATCCAGTACCTTGCTGTCCGGCTGCAGTGCCAGAGCTACCAGCAGCGCCGCCGCCGGTATGGCTACAGCCAATACCCCGGCAATGACCTTGAAGCTCAGTCCCCCGGCAAACATGATGATACAGAACAGTATAATCATCATAATGCTGGTGGAGAGATCCGGCTGGTCATAAATCAGATACCAGGGGGCGGCAAACAGAAGCACGCACAGCGCAATGATCCGAAATGTATTCAATTTCTCTATATGTTTCATAATAAACTGTGCAAAGAATAAAATCAACAAAATTTTTGCAGTTTCCGAAGGCTGGAATCGGAAGCCTCCGGGTAATTGAAGCCAGCGTTGTGCGCCTTTTGCCTCATCTCCCCAAAAACGCACCAGCAAAAGTAGTACTAAATTCCCAAGGTACATCAGCCAGTACAGCTTCAGCAGAACCGTGTAATCCAGCAGGGAAATCACCACCATGAGAAAGGTTCCTGCGATCACCCCGAGCAGCTGCTTCTGCTGTACCGACTGCTGGGCGCTTCCCACCGCAAATATGCCGATGGTGGAAAGCGCCAGGATCAGCAGAACCAATTTAAAATCGTAATTTCTGATGTGATAGCCTTTGTTAAACATTGTACTCCTCTTTTTATGACTGCTTGTTCAGATCCAGTATGGGAATGCTGGCGCTGAGCACCGGGGTTCTCGTCCCCCGTTTGCCCAGGCTTCCTGTCTTACTGATCTGAATCTCCATATTTCCGGTATCTATCTTCATGTATTTGGATATTACCTTGGCAATATCCGTCTTAATCAGCTCCATCATTTCCGGAGAACAGTTGACCCGGTCGGAGATCAGCAGGATCTTCAGCCTGTCCTTGGCGACCTCACAGGAGCTCTTTTTTCTGAAAAAATGTCTCATGACTGAAAGCCCCCTCTCAAACCTTATGGAAAATACCGCTTACCCGTGTCCAGAAGGATATGCTTTTTTCCATATTCAGAAAAGGAACCTCCTTGCCGAGCACACGCTGGCATACATTGTAATATGCCGTCCCTGCCGGCGTATTGCTGCCCACCAGAGGCTCCCCCTGGTTCGTGCTGATGACTACATTTTCATCATCGGGGATAATGCCGATCAGCGGAATGGCCAGGATATCCACCACATCTGCGGCGGACATCATATCTCCCTTTTTCACCATATCCATGCGCAGCCGGTTGATGATCAGATCCATCTTCTGGAATCCGTTGGCCTCCAGCAGGCCAATGATCCGGTCTGCATCCCGGATGGCCGACACCTCGGGAGTCGTAACCACCAGCGCCCGGTCCGCACCGGCGATGGCATTCTGGAAGCCCTGTTCAATCCCTGCCGGGCAGTCCAGGATGATGTAATCAAACTGCTCCTTTAAGTGTTCGATTACCTTGATCATCTGGCCGGGAGTCACGGCGCTCTTATCCCTGGTCTGGGCTGAGGGCATCAGGTAGAGTCCGGGATTGCGCTTGTCCCGGATCAGCGCCTGCTTCACCCGGCAGCTTCCCTCCACCACGTCCACCAGATTGTAGACAATCCGGTTTTCCAGTCCCATGACCACGTCCAGGTTGCGCAGACCGATATCCGTATCAATCAGACACACTTTCTTCCCTGCCTTTGCCAGACCGGTACCCACGTTTGCAGATGTGGTGGTCTTACCCACACCGCCTTTTCCTGATGTGACGACAATTACTTCACTCATATTTCCTCCATTCTGCTGCCCTGGGGCAGCACTCATAATCGTCGCCCGGATCCATTTTTATTTAATCTAAAAGGAGTCCAGTATCTCCTTGGTAAGCGGTTCCATGACAATCTTACTGTTCTTCACATATGCAATTTTCGGCTGTACCTTAGGGCGTATCCCCCATTTTGTCTGTTTGCTGCTTTTATATTTGAAATCGCCGATCAGTAATCTTTCCGGCTCCATTTCAAGCGCTGCGATATAGGCACCGTTCTCACTGCTGTCAGTGCCCGCATAGGCCTCCCCGTAGAGGCCCCCCAGTATGATGATATTTTTGGAAGACATGACCGCACTGCCCGGGTATACATCTCCCAGGATGATAATGCTGTTCTCCGTCTCCAGCACCTCGCTGTTTTTCAGAGATCCCTTGTGCAGCTGTCCCTCGTTTCCGGCAGGAAGCTTCTCCTGCACTTTCTGTATCGCCTTGATATAGCGCTTGTTGGTCTCCTCATCCTTGCCCACAATACAGATCAGATTCAGATCGCTGGACCGGCGGATAGCCTCCACCAGCGCTACTTCCTGGCTGTGGTCCAGCAGGCGCCCCTCGTAGGAAAGCGCCACATCCGTATTGCCGAAAAAGCTGCGGGAGCTGCTGAGCTTTGCAGACAATTCACTGATAATCTCTTCAAAGGGAACTTCTTCTTTGAAGATCAGATTGATTCCGTTTTGATAGCTCTTAATCATCACTGCATCTTTCACTGCTTTACTCTCCTATATCTCATTATTGGAAACACCTGCCTCCGGGGTATCTGCCATGCCGTTGACGATATCTTCCTCTTCCTCCAGACCGTAATAATAGGAAAGCATATCCTTGGCGGTCTGAGCGGCATAGTCGGAAGAATAGCCGTAGGGAATCCGTACGGTAATGGCGATCTCCGGGTCATCATAGGGTGCATAGCCCACAAACAACGCATGGTTGGGACGGGAAGAAACCTGCTGTGCCGTACCTGTTTTGCCGGCCACCTGGATCTCCAGATCGTTAAAATAAGTCTTTCCCTCCACCACCCGGCGCATGCCCAGCTGAAGAGCGTTCCAGTATTCATCGGGCATTTCTACGGAATTGCGCAGCACCGGTTCGTTGTCCGTCAGGATCTTTTCCTCCGTATCCTGCACACGATCCAGCAGTGTCAGATCATAAACGCTGCCTCCGTTCGCCACAGCCGCCACATAGCGGGTCAGCCCCACGGCAGTGAAGCTGTTGGTACCCTGTCCGATGGCGGAGGGTATGGGCAGCTCATCCGATACGGAGGGCTGGGATTCTTCAATCTCCACACCGGATTTTTCTGTCAGTCCGTACAGCTCGGCATACTTTGCCAGAACATCCAGACCGTCCTGGGCATTGTAGCTGCCGCTTGCGGTAGCGAAACGATACCCGATATCATAGAAAAAGAAGTTGCAGGAATTCTGGATGGCCCCGGTCACATTCAGGGAACCATGTCCTGAGTG